>NZ_JBIVVI010000364.1:0-7321 GCF_044757675.1 Kitasatospora sp. NPDC091257 | reverse complement strand
GGGGGTGGTGAGGGTGAGGTGGTCGCCGCCGGCCGCGAGCTGGGCGGTGAGGTAGGCGCCGACGGCCTCGCCGGAGTCCGCGTGCGGGACCGGGGCGGAGGCGGCCGCGGCGTCGGAGGCGCAGGTGAGGGCCTTGGGCGCGGAGTCGGCGTGCACCGAGGTGGCGACCGGCAGGTGGCCGCCGCCGGCGGCGAGCGCGGCCTGGCCGCTGGCCAGGGCGTTCGGGGTGAGGGTGCCGCCGGCCGGGTCGGGCTGGTAGGCGAAGGCGCCGCGCTGGTCCGCGGGGGCGGCGCAGCCGAGCTGGAACAGGGCGAGCCCGTCGAAGGCGGACCTGCCGGCCTTGGCGACGCCCGCCGGGTCGGCCTTGGCGGCGAACAGCGCGTTGACGGCGAGCCCGGTGGAGTCGGCGTCACCGGGGTTGCCCGGGTTGTAGGCCCAGCTGCCGTCGGCGTTCTGGTTGGTCCTGAGCCAGGCGACGCCCTTGTCGACGGCCTCCTGGTGCCCGCCGAGGGCGACCAGGGCCTGGACGGCGACGGCGGTGGCGTTGCTGTCCTCGAACGTGGGGTCGCAGGCGGTGCCGGCGTTCCGGTAGGAGGGCCAGCCGCCGTCCTCGCACTGCTGGCCGGTGAGCCAGCCGACCGCGGAGTCGGCCGGGGTGACCTTGGCCGCCGCCAGCGCGGTGAGCGCGAGGGACTGCCGCCAGACGCCGTCGTACGTCGGGTCGCTCTTGCCGTACAGGCCGTCCGGGACCGTGGGCGGGGAGACGTCGGCGAGGGCCGGGCCGGCGGCGACGCCGGTGAGCAGCGCGGCGGACAGGGCGGCGGCGCCCAGGCGGGCGGCGGTCAGCATGGTGCGGGTGTGCCTTTCGGTGAGCGGTGGTGGCCCGGTCGGGGCCGTTCCGTAGTCCTCGACGGTGCCGGGCGCGTGCGTCCGGACGGGCCGCTCGCCCCTCCCCGGGTGCTCCGACTCGTCCGGGCGGCCGAGGGCGGCGCCGGTCTCACGGCTGCGGGGTCGGCGCCGGATTCGCACCGGCTTTCCCCGGGGAAGGAGCGGGATCGAGTTGTGCCGACTGTCGACTCTAGCCGCCGGAGCACGACGAGCGGCCCGGGGCGGGCAGGAACAGGTTCCAGTCGGCGGCGGGAGGAGGACGGTTCACGGCAGGGTGAGCAGCCGGGCCGCGGTGTGCAGGTCGGCCCGTACCTCGGCGATCGAGGCGCGGCCGGAGAGCCAGGCGACCAGCGCCGAGTGCCAGGTGTGCTCGATCACCCGCACCGCCGCGCGCTGGCTCCCGGTGGGCGGTCCGGACTGGCCGATCGCGTCCAGGATGAGCTGTCCGGTGGCCACGCTGACCTGGTCCACCTCGGCCCCGACCGAGCGGTCCGCGAAGGACAGTGCCCGGACCATGGCCTCGGCCAGCAGCGGTTCGCGCTGCAGCGCGTGGAAGGCCCGGGTGAGGGTGTCGGCGACCCGCAGCGCCGGTTCGAGGTCGGTCGGCGGGTGGCGCCGGATGTGCTCGTGGAGGCCCTGCAGCTGCTCCAGCATCACCGCCACCAGCAGGTGCACCTTGGACGGGAAGTACCGGTAGAGCGTGCCGAGGGCGACCTGCGCGCTCTCCGCGACCTCCCGCATCTGCACCGCCTCGTACCCGCCGCGCACCGCCAGTGCGGTGGCGGCCCGCAGGATGCGCCGGCGCCGTTCGGCCTGGCGCGCGGTCAGCGGCGGCTCGCCCGGAGGGGAGACCGGCGGCAACGTCGAAGGAGGGGGTGGCGGCAAGGGTGCTCCCGGGCGGGCGAGAGTGGCGGCGTGCTCCACATGGTCGGCAGGATTCGGCGTGGCGGGAATCACCAGCCCTGGCTCCTGGGGAAAAGCTACGGGCCGGTATCTTCGAGGTCTCTCATGGTTCACGTGGTCGACGACGAGTTCCCCAGCCACTGAAACCTGATCTACTTTAGCGACCGGAAGCACGACCGGCAGCACCGATAGCAGCTAGAGAAGAGGGCCCAGGATGACCGCGCAGCCGCTGCGGATTGCCCTGCTGTCGTACCGCGGTGACCCCTTCTGCGGGGGTCAGGGCGTGTACGTACGACACCTCTCCCGCGAGCTGGCACGGCTCGGCCACCACGTGGACGTGATCGGCGCCCAGCCCTACCCGGTGCTCGACGAGGTCGACGGCCCCGGCTCGGTGCGCCTGGTGGAGCTGCCCAGCCTCGACCTCTACCGCGCCGACGACCCCTTCCGCACCCCGGCCCGGGGCGAGTTCCGCGGCCCGGTGGACGTGCTGGAGTTCGCCACCATGCGCACCGGCGGCTTCCCCGAGCCGCTCACCTTCTCGCTGCGCGCCCGCCGGTACCTGGCCGCCCACAAGGGCCGCTACGACGTGGTCCACGACAACCAGACCCTCGGCTACGGCCTGCTCGGCCTGGCCCGGCACGGCTTTCCGCTGGTCACCACGATCCACCACCCGATCACCGTGGACCGGCAGCTGGAGCTGGACGCCGCCACCACCCGGGGCAAGCGGCTCTCGCTGCGCCGCTGGTACGCCTTCACCCGGATGCAGCGCCGGGTCGCCGCCCGGCTGGACCACGTGATCACCGTCTCCGGGACCTCGCAGCGCGAGATCGCCGAGCGCCTGGGAGCCGCGCCGGACGCGATCTCGGTGGTGCCGATCGGCGCCGACACCCGGCTCTGGTCGCCCTCGGCGGAGATCGGGCGCGTCCCCGGCCGGATCGTCACCACCTCCAGCGCGGACGTCCCGCTGAAGGGCCTGGTCTTCCTGGTCGAGGCGCTCGCCAAGGTGCGCACCGAGCGGGACGCCCACCTGGTGGTGGTCGGCAAGCCGCAGAAGGAGGACGGGCCGGTGGCCGACGCCGTGCGCCGCTTCGGGCTGGCCGGGCACATCGAGTTCCGCAGCGGACTGACCGACCGCGAGCTGGTCGACCTCTACCGCTCGGCCGAGGTGGCCTGCGTCCCCTCCCTGTACGAGGGCTTCTCGCTGCCCGCCGCCGAGGCGATGGCCACCGGCACCCCGCTGGTCGCCACCACCGGCGGGGCGATCCCCGAGGTGGCCGGGCCGGACGGGGAGACCTGCCTGGCGGTGCCGCCGGGGGAGGCGGACGCGCTGGCCGCCGCGCTCGGCCGGCTGCTGGACGACCCCGAGCTGCGGGCCGGACTCGGCGCGGCCGGACGGCGGCGGGTGCTGGCCCGGTTCACCTGGGAGCGGGCCGCCGAGCTGACCGCCGAGGCCTACCGCGCGGCGATCGCCACCGGCGCCGGCGCCCGGGCCCGCTCGGGGCCGGGCTGGCGGTACGTGGACTAGGGCCCGGTCGACGCGCACGGGCCGGCGGCGCCGTCCCGGTCGGCCGCCCGGCCGGTGACGGCGGGCCGGTGACGGCGGGTCGGGGCCCGCCCGGCGCAGTGCGACGTGCTGAACGAAGGCCTGACGAGGCGTCAAGAACGCTTGGCAGCAATAGGAATGGGAGTCCAGCAGTGCTGACCGTCGATTTCTCGCGCTTCCCGCTCGCCCCTGGCGACCGGGTGCTCGACCTGGGCTGCGGCGGGGGCCGGCACGCGTTCGAGTGCTACCGCCGCGGCGCCAACGTGATCGCCCTCGACCAGAACGCCGGGGAGATCGCCGAGGTCAGGAAGTGGTTCGCGGCGATGGAGCAGGCCGGCGAGGCCCCCGAGGGGGCGTCGGCGGTCGCGATGGAGGGCAACGCGCTGGCGCTGCCGTTCGAGGACGAGTCCTTCGACAAGATCATCATCTCCGAGGTGATGGAGCACATCCCGGACGACAAGGGCGTGCTCAACGAGATGTTCCGGGTCCTCAAGCCGGGCGGCCTGCTCGCCGTCACCGTGCCTCGCTGGCTGCCCGAGAAGATCTGCTGGGCGCTGTCCGACGAGTACCACGAGGTCGAGGGCGGCCACATCCGGATCTACCGGGGCGACGAGCTGCTCGGCAAGCTCAAGGACGCCGGCCTGGAGCCGTACGGCACCCACCACGCGCACGCGCTGCACTCGCCGTACTGGTGGATCAAGTGCGCGGTCGGCGTCGACAACGACAAGGCGCTGCCGGTGAAGGCGTACCACCAGCTGCTGGTCTGGGACATCGTCGGCACCCCGGTGATCAGCAGCCTCACCAAGGCCGCCGAGCGGGCGCTCAACCCGGTGATCGGCAAGAGCTTCGTCGCGTACGCCTCCAAGCCCAACCGCGCGCCGGGCAGGACGGCATGACCGCCGCCGTCCCTGAGGTGCTGCTGCTCGACGGGGTGCTCGACGCCGAGCAGGCCGCCGACACCGTCCGCAGCATCCTGGCCGAGCAGCGCCCCGACGGCGCCATACCGTGGTTCGCCGGCCACCACCTCGACCCCTGGGACCACACCGAGGCCGCGATGGCCCTCGACACGGCCGGCGAGCACGCCGCCGCCGAGGCCGCCTACCGCTGGCTCGCCGCCGCCCAGAACCCGGACGGTTCCTGGTACGCCGCCTACACCGACGGCGTGGTCACCGACCGGGCCAAGGAGAGCAACTTCTGCGCGTACGTCGCGGTCGGGGTCTGGCACCACCACCTCAGCACCGGCGACGACGCCTTCCTGGAGTGGATCTGGCCGGTCGTCCGGCGCGCCCTGGACTTCATCGTCGGCCTGCGGCTGCCCGGCGGCCCGATCGCCTGGCGGGTCTCCGAGGACGGCACCGCCACCGACGAGGCGCTGCTCACCGGCTCGTCCAGCATCCTCCACGCGCTGCGCTGCGGCCTGGCCGTCGCCGAGTACCTGGAGGAGCCGCAGCCCGACTGGGAGCTCGCGGCCGGGCGGCTGGGGCACGCCGTCTCCCACCACCCCGAGCGGTTCCTGGACAAGGACCGATACTCGATGGACTGGTACTACCCGGTGCTCGGCACCGGCCTGCGCGGCGACGCGGCGGTGGCCCGGATCGAGCGGGACTGGGAGCGCTTCGTCGTCCCCGGCCTCGGCGTGCGCTGCGTCAGCGACCGCCCGTGGGTGACCGGCGGGGAGAGCGCCGAGCTGGCGCTCGCGCTCTGGGCGATCGGCCAGTCCGACCGCGCGGTGGACATCCTGCGCTGGATCCAGAAGCACCTGCGGCACGAGGACGGCTCGTACTGGACCGGGTACGTCTTCGAGGACGACGCGATCTGGCCGGAGGAGCGCACCACCTGGACGGCCGGGGCGCTGCTGCTCGCGGTGGCCGCGCTCGGCGGGGACCCGGCGACGGTCTCGGTCTTCGGCGGGGAGCAGCTGCCGGCCGGGCTGGTGGTCGAGGACTGCTGCTGAGCCGGACGCGCGTGCGGTAGCCGGACGCGCAGTTGGACGCGCAGTCGGACGCGTACGGCGGTCGAGTACGCGTACGGAAGGCGAGCGCTCAAGCGGAAGGGGCGGGACCGGAGAACCGGTCCCGCCCCTCGCGGTACGCGCCCGCGGGCGTCAGCCGCGCTGGATGCCCGTGGTGTCGGCCAGCACGCCCTGGCTGCCGTCCGGCAGCTGCGCGACCAGCGCGGCGCCGCGCTGCTCGACGGCCAGGTACCAGGTGCCCGGCACGACCTCGCCGACCGGGGCGCCGGCCGGGTTGTCCTTCGGGGCCAGCTGGCGCGGGGCCGGGACGGCGAACCAGAACGGCTGGAAGTCCGCCGCCGGGGCGGCCGCCTGCTGCTGCGCGGCCGGGGCCGGCTGCGGCACCGGGGTGCCGGCGTCGTGCGGCTGGACCGGCTGGCCGGGCTGCGGCTGGCCGGCGCCCGGGTAGCCGTAGCCGCCCTGGCCGCCGAACGCCGGGTCGTGGCCCTGGGCCGGGTAGCCGTACTGACCGGGCTGGCCGGGCGCACCCGGGTGACCGGGCTGGCCCGGGTAGCCGTACTGGCCGGGGACGGCCGCCGGGCGGTCGGAGACCAGCGGGGCCTTCAGTGCGGGCACCAGGGGGCTCGCGGCGGCCGCGCCGGCGAGCACGATCAGCGCGATGAAGCCGAGCCAGGCGCCGAAGCCGTGGCTGACGTTCGGGCCGTACGGGCTGGCGCCCAGGGACCAGACCGAGGTCCACAGCGCGGCGACCGCGAAGGCGATGCCCCACTGGTCCAGTCGCAGGCCGAGGACCTGTCGGTTGGCCGCGGCCTGGCCCTGGAAGCGCTGCACCAGGATCAGCGCGGCGGCGACGATGCCGAGCAGGTAGATCGAGGGCAGGACGGGGAACAGATCGGTGCTCCACGCGTTCTTTGAGGCGTCCGCACAGAGCCGACCGCTGCAGTCCGCGGCCAGATAGGGCAGGAAGGAGGCGATGAAGAGCAGGACGGCCGCGCCTGCGACGGCGGCGTCTCCCCTGGTGAGAGCGCGCAGATTCACTAACGTTCCCCTCGTTGACGTGTCGTGGACGGTGGTTCGTGCGGTCGGGCCGACCGGCCGAAACTCCCGAACGGACCAGAAGCCTAGGCCCAACCGTCCTGCCGGTGCACGGCGGGACCGGGAATGGGGCGAAGTCGTTGCAAACCGTGCGGTCCGGGCGGAGCGTCGTCCTCCGGGGGTGTGCGGTTCAACTCCCGTGTCGCTCTTCGGTCTTCTCTTGGGTCGTCAGGAACGCGGTCAGCGCGTCGGCGATCCCCTGGGCCGCCTGTTGGCGCCACTGAGGGTCCGTCATCCGCTTCGCGTCCGTCGAGTTGCGCATGTTACCGCACTCGATGAACACCTTGGGGACGGTGGAGAGGTTGAGGCCGCCCAGGTCGGAGCGGGTGTCCAGGCCGTCCTTGGCGATGTAGTCCGCGTACGGTTCGCCGGTCGCGGCGTGGAACCGCTCGCGCAGCAGGAGGCCGAGCCGGTGCGAGGGATCGACGATGGCCGCGTTGTCCGCCTTTCCGGCCACCACCCTGGCGGGCATGATCACGTGGAATCCGCTGCCGCTCGCCGGGCCGCCGTCCCCGTGCACCGAGAGTGCGACGTCGGCGTGCGCGTCGGTGCCCGCGCGGGCGCGTTCGTCGATGCACGGGCCCCAGGGGCGGTCGCCGTCCTGCGCCAGCACCACCTTGGCGCCCCGGGCGGTCAGGATGGCGCGGGCCCGGCGGGAGACGTCCAGGGTGTACTCGGCCTCGGAGTAGCCCGCGTTGGTCTCGGTGCCGGTGGTGTCGCACTCCTTGCGGGTGTTGCCGATGTCCACCTGGCGGTTGATCTCGGCGGTGTGGGCGGAGTTGCCGGGGTTGTGGCCGGGGTCGAGCAGGACGGTGCGGCCGGCCAGGCCGGTGGCGGTGTCGGCGGGCGGGGCCGGGGTCCCGGCCGAGGGGGCGCCGCCGGTGGCGCCGCTGTCGGTGGGCGCCGGCGCGACCGGAGGG
>NZ_JBIVVI010000363.1:0-7333 GCF_044757675.1 Kitasatospora sp. NPDC091257 | reverse complement strand
GGCTCCCAGTAGACGACTGGGTTGATAGGCCGGATATGGAAGCCCTGTGAGGGGTGGAGTTGACCGGTACTAATAGGCCGAGGGCTTGTCCTCAGTTGCTCGCGTCCACTGTGTTGTTCTGAAACAACGACCCGCCCGAATCTTTTTGTCGGGTGTGCGGTGACAGTTTCATAGTGTTTCGGTGGTCATAGCGTGAGGGAAACGCCCGGTTACATTCCGAACCCGGAAGCTAAGCCTTACAGCGCCGATGGTACTGCAGGGGGGACCCTGTGGGAGAGTAGGACGCCGCCGAACAATTCTTCAGAAGAACCCCCATCCGGGATCCGGATGGGGGTTCTTCGCGTTTCCCGGCGATTGTCAGAGCTTGAGTTTGAACCCGACGTGCGAGGCCGTGAAGCCGAGCCGCTCGTAGAAGCGGTGCGCGTCCGTGCGCGTCGCGTCGGAGGTGAGCTGGACGAGGTCGGCGCCGAGTTCCCGGGAGCGGTCGACGGCCCAGCGGATGAGGTCGGTGCCCAGTCCGCTGCCGCGTTCCTCGGCGTGGATGCGGACGCCCTCGATGATCGTTCGGGTGGCGCCGGCCCGGGAGAGGCCCGGGACGACGGTGAGCTGCAGGGTGCCGACGGTGCGGCCGGCCCGGTCGGCGACGACCAGGTGCTGGTGGGGGTCGCCGTCGAGGCGGGCGAAGGCGGCGCGGTAGGGGGTGAGGTCGTCGGGGCTCTCGCGGGTGGCGCCCAGTGGGTCGTCGGCCAGCATGGTCACGATCGCCGGCAGGTCGTCGGCGGTGGCCCGTCGGATCGTCAGAACAGCCGTTTCAGTCATGATCAGAGACTAGAAGCATGTGAGGCGGCCACCACACCCTGTCTACGCCCGTAGCACCCCTTCACGGCCCTTCTGAAGGGCCGTGGGTCCCGAGGGGCGTGGGCCCCATCGGCCGTCACTCCCCGGGCTTGGTGCTGGTGATGACGGCGAAGACGGCGCCGTGCGGGTCGACCAGTTGGGCCAGACGGCCGACGCCGTGCACGTCCATGGCCGGGATCCGTACGGTCGCGCCGAGGGTGGCGGCGATGGCGAGGCTGGCGTCGGTGTTGGGGACCTCGAAGTAGGGGAGCCAGTGCGAGCCGGTGCCGCGTGCGGTGTGTTCGGGGCCGAGCTGCATGATGCCGCCGTGGGCGTCGTCTGTGCCGCCGCCGGCCGGGGTGAGGACGGTGTACATCAGCTCGCCGAGCGGGACGTCCTGCTCCTGCCAGTCGAAGACGGCGCGGTAGAAGGACTTGGCGCGTTCGGCGTCGACGCTGTAGCACTCGGCCCAGCAGAGGCTGCCCTCCTCGGTGACGAGGTCCAGGCCGCGGGTGTCGTGCGGCTGCCAGACGGCGAAGTCGGCGCCGGTCGGGTCGGTGCAGCCGGCCATCCGGCCCGCGGTGAAGACGTCGAAGGGGGCGTACCGGACGCGGCCGCCGGCCTGTTCGACCAGGGCGGTGGTGCGGTCGGCGTCCTCGGTGGCGAAGTAGAGCGTCCAGCCGGGCGGGGTCGCCTCGTCGGGGAGCGGGCCGAGGGCGGCGACGGTCCGGCCGTCGAGCTGGAAGAAGCCGTAGCCGCCGGCCTCGGGACCGGCCGAGTCGAAGGTCCAGCCGAACAGCGTGGTGTAGAAGTCGACGGACGCGCGGGTGTCGGGGCTGCTCAGGTCGAGCCAGTCCGGGGAACCGGGGCGGAAGTCGGTGTTGAGCATGGCGGCACTGCTCCTCGGACGGGGCCCGGGCGGGCGTGGTCGACGGCGGTCCCCCTCGGTCCCTCCCAGCCTGGCACCTCGGCCGGGGCGGTGCACGGCAGGCAACGGGTTCCGGGGCTGTCGGTACGGGGCGGTACGGTGCGTAGCGGCATTGATCCACCCGTACCGGTCGAAGGGGGTCCGGTGAGCAAGCAGGCGGCGCAGTCCGGGCAGCAGGTGCCGCACCAGCTCGCGCAGGTCGAGGGCGTGCTGGAGCGGATCACCTATGCCAACGAGGAGACCGGCTACACGGTGGCCCGGGTGGACACCGGGCGGGGCGCGAACGACCTGCTGACGGTGGTGGGCGCGCTGCTGGGGGCGCAGGTCGGCGAGTCGCTGCGGTTGCACGGGCGGTGGGGTTCGCACCCGCAGTACGGGCGGCAGTTCACGGTCGAGAACTACACCACGGTGCTGCCCGCCACCGTCCAGGGGATCCAGCGGTACCTGGGCTCGGGGCTGATCAAGGGGATCGGGCCGCGGTTCGCCGAGCGGATCGTGGAGCGCTTCGGGGTGGAGACCCTGGACGTGATCGAGAACGAGCCGGGCCGGCTGATCGAGGTGCCGGGGCTGGGGCCGAAGCGGACGAAGAAGATCGCGGCGGCCTGGGAGGAGCAGAAGGCCATCAAGGTGGTGATGGTCTTCCTGCAGGGGGTCGGGGTGTCCACCTCGCTGGCCGTGCGGATCTACAAGCAGTACGGCGACGGCTCGATCGGGGTGGTGCGCAACGAGCCCTACCGGCTGGCCTCGGACGTGTGGGGCATCGGCTTCCTGACGGCGGACCGGATCGCCCAGGCGGTGGGCATTCCGCACGACAGCCCGGAGCGGGTGAAGGCCGGCCTGCAGTACGCGCTGTCGCAGAGCACCGACCAGGGGCACTGCTTCCTGCCGGAGGAGCGGCTGATCGCGGACGGGGTGAAGCTGCTCCAGGTGGACGTCGGGCTGGTGATCGACTGCCTGGCGGAGCTGGTGGCGGCGGAGGGGGTGGTGCGCGAGGCGGTCCCGGGGGAGGGCGGCTTGCCGGTGACGGCGGTGTACCTGGTGCCGTTCCACCGGGCGGAGATCTCGCTGGCCAACCAGTTGGTCCGGCTGCTGCGGTCGGACGCGGACCGGATGCCGTGGTTCGGGAACGTGGACTGGCCGGTGGCGCTGGAGTGGCTGGCGAAGCGGACCGGGGCCGAACTGGCGCCGGAGCAGGAGCAGTCGGTGCGGCTCGCGTTGACCGAGAAGGTCGCGGTGCTGACGGGCGGTCCGGGGTGCGGCAAGTCGTTCACGGTGAAGTCGATCGTGACGCTGGCGCTGGCGAAGCGGGCCAAGGTGGTGCTGGCGGCGCCGACCGGCCGGGCGGCGAAGCGGCTGGCGGAGCTGACCGGGGTGGAGGCCTCGACGGTGCACCGGCTGCTGGAGCTGAAGCCGGGCGGGGACGCCGCGTACGACCGGGACCGGCCTCTGGACGCGGACCTGGTGGTGGTCGACGAGGCCTCGATGCTGGATCTGATCCTGGCGAACAAGCTGGTCAAGGCGGTGCCGCCGGGGGCCCACCTGCTGTTCGTGGGGGACGTGGACCAGTTGCCGTCGGTGGGCGCCGGGGAGGTGCTGCGGGATCTGCTGGCCGAGGGCGGGCCGATCCCGTCGGTGCGGCTGACCAGGATCTTCCGGCAGGCCCAGCAGTCCGGCGTGGTGACCAACGCGCACCGGATCAACGAGGGCAGGCCGCCGCTGACGGACGGTCTGGCGGACTTCTTCCTGTTCGCCGAGGACGACGCGGAGCGGGCGGCCGGGCTGACGGTGGACGTGGTGGCGCGCCGGATCCCGCAGAAGTTCGGCTTCGACCCGCGCCGGGACGTGCAGGTGCTGGCGCCGATGCACCGCGGCCCGGCGGGCGCGGGGAACCTGAACACCCTGCTCCAGGCGGCGGTGACGCCGGCCCGGGAGGGGTTGGCCGAACGCCGTTTCGGCGGGCGCACGTTCAGGGTGGGGGACAAGGTCACCCAGATCCGCAACAACTACGACAAGGGGCGCAACGGTGTCTTCAACGGCACAGTGGGAGTGGTGACCGCCCTGGCTGTCGACGACCAGCGGCTGACGGTGCTCACCGACGAGGACGAGGAGGTGTCGTACGACTTCGACGAACTGGACGAGCTGGCCCACGCGTACGCGGTGACGATCCACCGCTCGCAGGGCAGCGAGTACCCGGTCGTGGTGATTCCGGTCACCATGTCCGCTTGGACGATGCTCCAGCGAAATCTGCTCTACACCGCTGTGACCAGGGCGAGGAAACTGGTGGTGCTGGTGGGGTCACGCAAGGCGATCGGGCAGGCGGTCCGGGCCGTCAGCGCAGGTCGGAGGCATACCGCGCTCGACCATCGACTGACAGCTGGATGATTATCCAACGGGATGGTTGCCTCTAATGTTCTCTTGACGTGAAGAGATTTACGGCAGAGCCTAGGGTGGTGCCGATCTTGTCCGGTTCGTACCGGCTGCGGCGGCAGGTTTTGTAGGGGCGGGCCCTTTCGGGCCACCCCGGGTGCGCGACTGTCCTCCGGATGGGGGATGGTAGAGACAGTCAGGGCACCTTGGAAGAGGATTCATTTCGTCGGTGAGGAAGACGTGAGCGACAACTCGGTAGTACTGAGGTACCAGGACGGCGAGTACGAGTACCCCGTCGTCGAGAGCACTGCGGGCAACTCCGGCTTCGACATCTCGAAGCTGCTCCCGCAGACCGGCCTGGTCACCCTGGACAACGGCTTCGGTAACACCGCCGCGTACAAGTCCGCGATCACCTTCGTGGACGGTGACAACGGCATCCTGCGGTACCGCGGCTACCCGATCGAGCAGCTCGCCTCCGATGGCGGCTTCATCGAGACCGCGTACCTCCTGATCAACGGCGAGCTGCCCAACACGGACCAGCTGGCGGAGTTCAACCGCGAGATCACCCAGCACACCCTGCTGCACGAGGACGTCAAGCGCTTCTTCCAGGGCTTCCCGCGGGACGCCCACCCGATGGCCATGCTGTCCTCGGTCGTCGGCGCGCTGTCCACGTTCTACCCGGAGAGCCACAACCCGTTCGACGCGGCCCAGCGCCACCTGTCGACGGTCCGCCTCCTCGCCAAGCTGCCGACGATCGCCGCGTACGCGTACAAGAAGGCGATGGGCCAGCCCTTCGTCTACCCGCGCAACGACCTGAGCTACGTCGAGAACTTCCTGCGGATGACCTTCGCCGTCCCCGCCGAGGACTACGAGCTCAACCCGGTCGTCGTCAACGCGCTGGACAAGCTGCTCATCCTGCACGCGGACCACGAGCAGAACTGCTCGACGTCCACCGTGCGCCTGGTCGGCTCCAGCCACGCCAACCTGTTCGCCTCGATCTCGGCCGGCATCTCGGCCCTGTGGGGCCCGCTGCACGGCGGCGCCAACCAGGCCGTGCTGGAGATGCTGGAGAGCATCCAGAAGGACGGCGGCGACGTCGACGCCTTCATCACGAAGGTGAAGAACAAGGAAGCCGGCGTCAAGCTGATGGGCTTCGGTCACCGGGTCTACAAGGCCTTCGACCCGCGCGCCGCCCAGGTCAAGCTGCTCGCGCACGAGGTCCTCGGCCAGCTCGGCAAGAGCGACGAGCTGCTGGACATCGCGCTCAAGCTGGAGGAGCACGCCCTCAAGGACGACTTCTTCATCTCGCGCAAGCTATACCCGAACGTGGACTTCTACACCGGCCTGATCTACCGCGCCATGGGCTTCCCGACCAGCATGTTCACCGTGCTGTTCGCGCTCGGCCGGCTGCCGGGCTGGATCGCCCACTGGCACGAGATGATCAACGACCCGACCAGCCGGATCGGCCGTCCGCGCCAGATCTACACCGGCACCGCGATCCGCGACTACGTCCCGCTGGACGCCCGCTGACCGTGGCGGAGCCGACCACCGGCCCGCGCGGAAGCTGAGAGGGGCCCGGCCGCTGTCGAGCGGCCGGGCCCCTTCGCGTCCCGGTGGCGCGCCCGAGGGCCCGCGCGGGGACGGAACCGTACGGCGCACGACTCCGGGGTCGGCCGCAGCCGGGGACGGCCGCTCAAAGCGTCCCAGGCCCGCCAGGACCCCGGCGTCGTGCGCGAAGGCCGTCGGGTTCGACGACCGTTCCCGGGGCCCGCCGGAGCCCCGTCGGCGACAGTCCTGGAAGCGCGGGGACACATTGCCGTTCAGCGTGTCCCCGCCCATCGGAAAAACTGCCGCACTACCAACCTAAGACGTATCAGGGTGCGAGAAGTTACGCCCGGGGGGTGTGAGCTGCCTCTCGCCACGCTCCGTGTGCGCTTCGTACCACGCCCATATCACACCTTCGCTCGCGCGGGACGTCACCCTCCCCGCAGTCACGGCAACCGAGCGTGATAGGAATCGTGGCATTCCGGTACGGACCGTCGCGCACATTCGCCGCGCGACGGCGGAACTGGGGAGGGAGTGCGCAGATGGCCAGGAACGTCGTCGTCACCGGCGGTGGCACGGGAATCGGGTACGAAGTCACGCGGCGGTTCGTCGAGGCCGGCGACCACGTGGTGATCGTGGGGCGCCGCCGGGAGGTCCTGGAGAAGGCCGCGGCCGACCTCGGACCGAACGTCACCCCGCTGGTGTGCGACCTCGCCGACCCGGACGCCGTCGAGGCCGCGCTCGCCGAACTGCCCGAGCGCATCGACGTCCTGATCAACAACGCCGGCAGCCGCGAGACCGTGGTCGGCGGCGGGCCGCACGCCCTGCTGGCGCGCTGGCGCGGCGACTTCGAGCGCAACGTGCTGACCGTGGTGCTGCTCACCGAGTCGGTCCGCGACCGGCTCACCCCGGGCTCCGGCCGGGTGGTCACCGTCAGCTCCATCGCCGCCCTGCGCGGGGCCGGCTCGTACGGCGCGGCGAAGGCCTCGCTGCACGCCTGGAACCACTTCCTGGCCGCCCAGTTGGGCACCTCGGGCATCACCGCCAACATCGTCGCGCCGGGCACCGTCGCGGGCACCGAGTTCTTCGGGCCGCGGCTGGACGAGGCCGAGGTCGCCCGCCGGGCCGCCCGCACCCTGCTCGGGCGGATCGGCGAGAGCGGCGAGGTCGCGGCGGCGGTGCACTTCCTGGCCTCGCCCGAGGCCGGGTTCATCACCGGCGAGATCCTGCACTGCAACGGCGGCGAGCTGCTGGGGCGTTGAGCCGCCGGGACGTTCGGGCGCCGGAACCCCGGGGCGCCGGGCGTCGAGACATGCCGCAGGCCCCGACCGGAACCGGTCGGGGCCTGCGGCGTGTACGGGCTCAGGCGGGCCGGAAGCGGCGCAGCCGCAGGCTGTTGGTGACCACGAAGACCGAGGAGAAGGCCATCGCGGCCCCCGCGATCACCGGGTTGAGCAGGCCGGCCGCGGCCAGCGGGATCGCCGCCACGTTGTAGCCGAAGGCCCAGAACAGGTTGCCCTTGATGGTGCCCAGGGTCCTGCGGGAGAGCCGGATGGCGTCGGCCGCGGCCAGCAGGTCGCCGCGGACCAGGGTGAGGTCGCCGGCCTCGATGGCGGCGTCGGTGCCGGTGCCCATCGCCAGGCCCAGGTCGGCCTG
>NZ_JBIVVI010000362.1:0-7356 GCF_044757675.1 Kitasatospora sp. NPDC091257 | reverse complement strand
GCCTCGGTGGGGGAGAGGGCGTCGCCCTCGCGCAGGAGGTAGCCCTCGGCGGCCATCCGGTCGAAGACCGGCTCCAGGACCTCGGGCGGCACCCGCTTGCGGGCGGCGATGAGGTCGAGCGAGGCGTGGCCGACGGCCCTGGTGTGGCCGGCCACCTCCATCAGCGCCCAGGCCCCGGCCAGGTCCACCCGGGCGCCGGCGCCGGCGACGATCGTCCGGACGGCGTCGAGGTCCACCCCGCGCACGATCCGGCAGACCGAGTACTCCAGGTGCGGGTCGGAGTCGGCGGTGGTCGGCTGGGCGAAGGCCTCGCCCATGTCGGTGGAGCCCGCCCGGGCGGTGTCGCGCAGCTGCACCTGTTTGAGGAAGAGTGCCACCACGAAGCCGGCCACGGCCACCGGGATGGTCCACAGGTACACGGTGTGCAGGGCGTCGGAGTAGGCCTGGACGATCGGCGCGGCCTGGTCGGCGGGCAGCTGGTGCAGGCCCTGCGGGCTCTGCGCGGCCTGGCTGAGCACGGCCGGGTCGGCGCCGGTCAGCCGGGCGGCGGTGGCGATCCCGTCGGCGAGTTCGGTCTGCAGGCTGTTGGCGTAGATGGTGCCGAACACCGCGGTGCCGAAGGAGCTGCCGATGGTGCGGAAGAAGGTCACCCCGGAGGTGGCCGTGCCGAGGTCGGCGTAGTCGACGGTGTTCTGCACGGCGATGGTGAGCACCTGCATGCTCAGCCCGATGCCGACGCCGAGCACGAACATGTAGAGCGAGGCCAGTGCGGAGCCGGTGTCGGGCTCCAGC
This sequence comes from Kitasatospora sp. NPDC091257, assembly GCF_044757675.1. NCBI lineage: Bacteria > Bacillati > Actinomycetota > Actinomycetes > Kitasatosporales > Streptomycetaceae > Kitasatospora > Kitasatospora sp. NPDC091257. The sequence goes on along the minus strand of NZ_JBIVVI010000362.1, from coordinate 6,564 downwards.
CGGGACAGCAGGTAGAGGCCGAGCGCCATCACCGCCGTGCCGACGATCGGGAACACCCGGTACTTCCCGGTCTTGCTGACCGCGTTGCCGCTGGCGATCGAGGCGATCAGCAGACCGATCACCATCGGCAGCGTCCGCACGCCGGAGACGGTCGCCGAGTCGCCGTCCACGTACTGGAGGAAGGTCGGCAGGAAGGTCAGCGCGCCGAGCATGGCGAAGCCGACGATGAAGCTGAGCACCGAGCAGACCGTGAACACCGGGTTGCGGAACAGCCGCATCGGCAGCATCGGTTCGACGGCCCGGGTCTCCACCCAGCAGAACAGGCCGAGCGCCAGCGCGCCGCCGACGAACAGGCCGATGATCACCCCGGAGCTCCAGGCGTACTGGTTGCCGCCCCAACTGGTCGCCAGGATCAGCGCGCCGGCGCCGACCGCGACCAGCACGATGCCCAGGTAGTCGACGACCGGGCGGGTCGCCGAGCGGACCGAGGGGATGGTCCGGGCGGCCAGGGCGACCACCACGACCGCGATCGGCACGTTGACGTAGAACGCCCAGCGCCAGGACAGGTGGTCGGTGAACAGCCCGCCCAGCAGCGGCCCGATCACCGTGGCCACGCCGAACACCGCACCGATCGCGCCCTGGTACTTGCCGCGCTCGCGCAGCGGGATGACGTCCGCGATCAGCGCCATGGAGGTGACCATCAGGCCGCCCGCGCCGAAGCCCTGCACGGCGCGCCAGGCGATCAGCAGGGTCATGTCGGTGGCCAGGCCGCACAGGAACGAGCCGCCGACGAAGACGATCGCCGAGACCTGGAACAGCAGCTTGCGCCCGTACAGGTCGCCGAACTTGCCGGCCAGCACGGTGGCCACCGTCTCGGCCAGCAGGTAGGACGTCACCACCCAGGACATGTGCGCGGCCCCGCCGAGGTCCGCGACGATGGTGGGCAGGGCGGTGCCGACGATGGTCTGGTCGAGGGCGGCCAGCAGCATGCCGAGCACGATGGTGGCGAAGACGACGTTCCGCTGCCGGACGTCCAGCACCGGAGGGGCGGAGGGCGGGGTCTCGGTGGCGACGGTCATGCCGTCAGCCTCCGGGGTGCGGGCGGCGGTCGCGATCCGGTTCGGCCGTTCGGGTGAGGACGGGCGGCGGCGGCCCGGGCGGCGCCCCGAGTGCCGGCCCGAGCGGTGGCCCGGGTGGCGGCCCCGGGAGGCCCGGGCGACGATGGGCCGAACGAAGCCGACCGAGGCCGACCGAGGCCGACCGACGACGGGCCGAACGAAGCCGACCGGCGATCATCCACCGACCCGGACGCCCCGGCCCCGGGAAGAGGCTCCCATGAACGCCGACCCCCCGCGCAGCAGCGTGCACCCGCCCCGGCCCGGCGCCACCGCCGTGGGCGTCCGGGCCGCCACCCGGCGCTGGCGGGCGCTCGCCGTCTGCCTGGTCGCCGGCTTCATGACCCTGCTGGACGTCAGCATCGTCAACGTCGCCCTGCCGACGGTACGGGCCGGGCTGCACATGTCCGACAGCGGCCTGCAGTGGGTGCTCAGCGGCTACGCGCTGGCCTTCGGCCTGGTGCTGGTGCCCGCCGGGCGGCTCGGCGACGCGCGCAGCCGACGAGCCGTCTTCCTCGCCGGGCTGGCACTGTTCACCGTGGCCAGCGCGCTCGCCGGGGCGGCGCAGAGCCAGGAGTGGCTGGTGCTGGCCCGGCTGTTCCAGGGCGCGGCCGGCGGGGTGCTGGTGCCGCAGGTGTCCGGCTTCATCCAGGTGCTGTTCCAGGGCGCCGAGCGCGGCCGGGCCTTCGGCGCGCTCGGTGCCACCATCGGGCTGTCCACCGCGGTGGGGCCGCTGCTCGGCGGGCTGCTGATCCACCTGGTCGGCCCGCAGGACGGCTGGCGCTGGGTGTTCCTGGTCAACCTGCCGATCGGCGTCGCCGTGCTGCCGATCGCCCGCCGGCTGCTCCCGGCGCCCCCGCCCGCCGACCAGCGGGCCGGGCACCGGGACTTCGACCCGGTCGGCGTGCTGCTGCTCGGCGCCGGGACGGTCGCGCTGCTGCTGCCGTTCGTCCAGGCGCAGCAGTGGCACGGCTCGGCCCGCTGGCTGCTGCTGCCGCTGGCGGCGGTGCTGCTCGCGGCCTTCGTCGGCTGGGAACTGCACTACGGGCGGCGGCGCGAACCGCTGGTGAGCATGGCGCTGTTCGCGGTGCGGCCGTACGCGGCGGGCACGCTGCTGTCGCTGGTGTACTTCGCCGGGTTCACCGCGATCTTCTTCATCTTCACGCTCTATCTCCAGGCGGGCCTGCACTACTCGGCGCTGACGGCGGGCCTGGCGATCACGCCGTTCGCGGTCGGCTCGGGGGTGTCCGCGGCGGTGGGCGGGCGCCTGGTGAGCCGGCTGGGGCGGCGGCTGGTGGTGGCCGGACTGGTGCTGGTGCTGGCCGGGCTGCTGGCCTCGGCGCTGGCGGTGCAGCTGTGGTCGGGGCCCCGGGTGGGCTGGACGACGGCGCTGCCGCTGCTGGTCGCCGGGGTGGGCAGTGGGCTGGTGATCGCCCCGAACCAGACGCTGACCCTCCAGCAGGTGCCGGTGGCCCGGGCGGGCAGCGCGGGCGGGGTGATGCAGACCGCGCAGCGGGTCGGCTCGGCGGTGGGCATCGCCGTCGTCGGCTCGGTGTTCTTCGCCCACGCGGCCGGCCCCCGCCCGGACTGGGCGCTGGCCTTCCAGCTGGGCGTGACGGTCGCGGCCGGGCTGGTGCTGACGGCGCTGCTGGTGGCGGTCGCCGACATGGCCTCGGGCCGCGGCGGCTTCCGGGCCACCGGGCCACGAGTGGGGAACGGGCCGTGACGGGCGCCCGGAGGGACTTCCTGGCCGCCGCCGGTACGGCCGAGGAACTCCTGCGCCGCCCGGAGGTGGCCCGGGCCTGGCAGCGGCCGAGCGCGCTGGCGCGGTGGAGCGTCGGCGGACTGGCCGGGCACCTGGCCTACCAGGTCCTCTGCCTGCCGGAGCTGCTGGCCGCCGCCGTGCCGGCCGAGCCGGTGGTCGGCCTGCTGGAGCACTACGCCCGCTCGGCCTGGGTCGGCGCCGCGCTCGCCGCGGACGCCAACGTGCGGATCCGGGAGGGCAGCGAGGCCTTCGCGGCCGACGGTGCGGCCGCGCTGCACCGCCGGCTGGCCGCCGTGCTGCCGGAGCTCGCGGGCACGCTCGCGGCGGCGGACGGCACCCGACCGGTCCGGCTGCCGTTCTGGGGCCCGTGGTCGCTCACCCTGGACGACCTGCTGGCCACCCGGACGATGGAACTGGCCGTCCACGGCGACGACCTGGCGGTCAGCGTCGGAGTGCCGGGCCCCGAACTGCCGCCGGAGGCCTTCGAGTCCGTCGTCGTCCTGCTGACCCGGCTGGCCGCCCGGCGGCACGGCCGGGCGGCGGTGCTGCGGGCGCTCAGCCGGGCCGAGCGGGCGCCGGGGAGCATCGCGGCGTTCTGAGCGCCCCCGCTCGGGGCCTTCCGGTGCGGGGCTCTCCGCTGCGGGCCCGTCCCCTGCGGGCCTTCCGCTGCGGGCGCTCTCCCGGCGGTCAGTGGTCCCGGCGGCGGACCGCGGCCGCGGCGACCGCCACCGAGGCCAGCGACCACACCGCGAAGGTGACCCAGGCGCCCGTGACGGTGGCCGGGTACTCGGACGGGCGCATTCCCGCCAGCGTGGTCCGGGCCAGCCGCTGCCAGGCGGGCATCGGCAGGGCGTGCAGCAGGTCGGCGCTCCAGCGGTAGCGCTCGGTGACCAGCGAGGGGAGGAAGAACAGCACCACGACGGTGCCCACCACGGCGCCCGCGCTGTGCCGGATCAGGGTGCCGAGGCCGAGCCCGACCAGGGCGCAGACCGGGCCGAACAGCACCGCCGCCGCGACGTACCGCAGCGCGGCCGGGTCGGTGACGGACTGTCCGATGCCGGTCCCGGCCAGGATCGCCTGGCTCCCGCCGAAGGAGACGCCGACGGTGAGCACCCCGTAGCCGAACAGCACGGCGGCCAGCACGCAGGCCTTGGCGAGGATCACCGCCCGGCGGTCGGGCACGGCCGCCAGGGTGGTGCGGATCAGCCCGGTCGCGTACTCGCCCGCGATGACGATCGCGCCGAGGCCGCCCGCGACCAGCATCAGGATGTCGGCGGAGACGAGGTTGAAGGCGTCGTTCAGCGCGGTCTGCGCCATGACCGCCGGATCGCCTTCGCCCGGCGTCCAGTGGTCGCGGGTGTACACCGCGGACTTGAGGTTGGCGGCGATGCTCGCCAGGGCGCCGAGGCCGAGCACCCAGGGGATCGAGCGCAGTGACCAGAACTTGATCCACTCGGCGGCCAGCAGGTCGCCGAAGCGGGCGCGCGGCTCGGTGGCGGCGCGGGTGGGCAGGGCGGCGGCGCGGGCGGGCTCGGTGGCGGCGCCGGTGGGCTCGGTGGCGGTGCGGGTGGGCAGGGTGTTCATCGGGGCTCTCCGGCGAGGTATTCGACGCTGTCGGCGGTCAGGTCCATGAACGCCTCCTCCAGGGAGGCGCCCCGGGTGGTCAGGGCGTGCAGCAACAGGCGCTGTTCCAGGGCGAGTTCGCCGATCCGGGTGGCGTCCAGGCCGCTCACTGCGAGGGTGCCGTCCGGGCCGGGCCGCACGGCCGCGCCCGCCGCCGTCAACACGGCCGCCAGCCGGTCGGGTTCGGCGGACCGGACGGTGACGGCGGCCCGGCCGGCCCGGGCGGCGAACCCGGTGAGGCTCTCATCGGCGAGCAGCCGCCCGCGTCCGATCACCACCAGGTGGTCGGCGGTGTGCTCCATCTCGGCCATCATGTGGCTGGAGACGAAGACCGTGCGGCCCTCGTCCGCGAGCCGCCGGAACAGTCCGCGCACCCAGAGCACGCCCTCCGGGTCCAGCCCGTTCAGCGGCTCGTCGAACAGCAGCACCGGCGGGTCGCCGAGCAGCGCCCCGGCGATGCCCAGGCGCTGGCGCATCCCCAGCGAGTAGCCGCCGATCCGCCGCCCGGCCGCCGCGGCGAGCCCGACCTCCTCCAGCACCTGCTCGACCCGCGCGGCCGGGATCGCGTTGGCGCGGGCCAGCGCCCGCAGGTGGGCCCGGCCGGTGCGCCCGCCGTGCGCGTCGCCCGCGTCGAGCAGCGCACCGGCGTGCCGCAGGCCGCGCGGCCTGCCGCGGAACGGGCGGCCGTCGACGGTGGCGGTGCCGGAGGTGGGGTCGCCCAGGCCGAGGACCAGTCGCAGGGTGGTGGACTTCCCCGCGCCGTTGGGGCCGAGGAAGCCGGTGACCAGGCCCGGCCGGACGGTGAAGGAGAGGCGGTCGACGGCGGTGCGGACGTGCCGGCCGCGGCCGTAGCGCTTCGTCAGTTCGGTAACTTCGATCATGGGGTCCACGGTGCCCGGGGGAACCGGTCGGGCGCATCGGACCGGCGTCGACACCGCAGGTCACCCGCGGTCGTACAACCAGGGCTGGATGACGGCGGGCGGCGCCCGTCGCTACGATCTTGAACCATGTCCACGACCCCCTCCCCGCCGCTGTTCCGGCGCGTCCCGCCCGAGGTCTGGGTCGGTCTCGCCTGGTGCGCGGCCGCCGGCTACCCCGCCGTACGGCTCGGCGGCGCCGCCGCGCAGCACCCCGGCGCCGCCGCGCACGGCGGCTGGGCGTTCACCCTGGCCGACACGGTGCTGGCCTTCGCGGGCGCGGCGCTGGTGCGGCGGCTGCCGGTGCTCTCGGTCGCCCTGCTGCTGGTCGCCGCGTTCACCGAGACCGACGGCTGGGCCGGCGGCGCCCAGGTGCCGCCCGGTGCGCTGCTCGCCGTGGACACCGCGCTCTGCCTGATCACCGCCGACCGGCCCCGGCGCAGCTCCCGGGCGGCGTTCGCGCTGGTCATGGTCTTCCTGGTGCTGCACATCGGCCTGGTGCGCGGCAGCACGGTGGGCATCTTCACCGGCACCCACATCGGCTCGGCCGACGGCGCCGCGCTGCTCGCGCTGGTCGCCTGGCTGGTCGGCCGCTCGGTGCGGCAGAACCGGGAGCACGCCGAGGCGCTCAGCGCCCGGGCGGCCGACGAGGCGGTCACCGCCGAACGGCTGCGGATCGCCCGCGAGATGCACGACACCGTCGCGCACAGCCTCGGCATCGTCGCCCTCCAGGCCGGGGCGGCCCGCCGGGTGATCGACCGTCGGCCGGAGCGGGCCGCGCAGGCGCTGGGCGAGATCGAGGCCGCCGGGCGGGAGACCCTGGCCGCGCTGCGCCGGATGCTGGTCGTGCTGCGGCGGGCCGACGGCGAGGCCTCGGCGACGCTGTCGCAGGGCCTGGCCGACCTCGACCGGCTGGCCGGGGCTACCACGGCGGCGGGGGTGCGGGTGGAGGTCCGGCGGCACGGCGAGCCGGGGCCGCTGCCGCCGGAGGTCGACCTGGCGGCCTTCCGGATCGTCCAGGAATCGGTCACCAACGTGGTGCGGCACGCGGACGTGGACGCCTGCGTGGTGGCGGTGGACCACCGCACGGCGGGGGAGCTGTCCGTCGAGGTCACCGACCGGGGGCGGGGCCGGGGCCGGACAC
>NZ_JBIVVI010000361.1:0-7391 GCF_044757675.1 Kitasatospora sp. NPDC091257 | reverse complement strand
CCCACCGGGGCGATCGGCGGCAGCCGGCCCCAGGTGCGCAGCAGCTCCAGGACGGCGGTGGCGAGCGCGAAGCGGTCCAGCCGGTGCCGGTGGGCGAAGGCGCCGAGGTACTCCTCGTCGCCGGACCACCACACCTCGGCCTCCAGCTCGCGCAGCTGCTCCCGCCAGCGCCGGTCCAGGCCGGCCGCGGGGTGGCGGCGGTCCTCGGCGGCGATCAGGTCCACCGCGAGGGCCAGGTGGACGGGCTGCAGCTCGCGGCGCACCACCCGGGCCAGGTCGGCCGGCCGCCATCCGGCGGACCAGCAGCGGCCGACGGCGGTGTCCGCGTGGCCGAGCACCGCCCGGCTCACCTCGGGCCACTGCCCGGCCGAGGCGGCCAGCAGCGAGGCCCCGGTGTCCAGGGCGAGGTCCAGTGCGTCCTCCGGTGCCGTCAGCACCGACCGCACCGCCTGCTCCAGCAGCGGCCCGGCGGTCCCGGCCTGCTGCGCTCGCTCGCCCACGGTGTGTCCCTGCTCTCCTCGACGGTCCGGCCTCCTGCCCATGATGCCGGAGCCGCGGCGAAGACCGTCCGGCGCTCGGGCCGGCGGGGCCCGCGGCTCAGCGCTCGATGGCCTTGGCCAGGATCTCCGGCGTGCGCTCCAGCAGCCGGCCCGCGGCCATCCGCACGCCCAGCGTCGCGACCAGGGCGCCGTACAGCGGGCCGACCAGCAGCACCGGCCAGCTCGGCCCGTCCGAGACCAGCGCCCAGGCGAGGTAGCCGCCGACCGGCAGTGCCAGCACCGTGACGCCGAGCATCGAGCCGAACTGGTTGAGCAGGATCAGCCCGCCCTGTCCGGGGGCGGCGTTGCGCATCGGGTTGCTGTCGGCCGGCATGGTGTAGGGCGCCAGCACGCTGAACATCGAGCCCAGCGCGATCCCGCAGCCGAGGAGGGTCAGCGCCAGGCCGAGCGCGGACGGCAGCTCGCCCCACCGGCCGGTGACGGCCGCCAGCACCAGCCCCAGCACCACCGTCACCGGGACGGCGTACGACAGCACCGCGTACGCCCGGCCGCGCAGCTCGGACCGGGCGTCGGCCGGGGTACGCAGGGTGGCGGCGACCATCCAGAACGCCGAGCCGTCCATGCCGAACAGGTTGAGCATCTGCAGTCCGAGGAACACCCCGGTCATCGCCAGCAGGTAGACGCTCGCCCAGCCCTGGACCATCGACAGCACGCAGATCACCAGCGTCATCCCGATGCTGGTGAACAGCGCGGCCTTGGCCCGCGGCTCGCGCCAGGCGTAGCGCAGGTGGCGCTGCATCACCGCGCCGGTCCGGCCCTGGGGCAGGAAGCGCCAGCCGCGCGAGTTCTGCACCCCCCGGGCCACCTCCAGGGTGGAGGAGTCGGCGGTGACCATCAGCTCCTGCAGGCTCCGCCGCCACCAGCGCAGCAGCAGTGCCAGCAGCGCGGCGGCCGCGGCGAGCTGGAGCAGCGCGAGCCCGTACCGGCCCTCGCCGGCGGTGCGCGGCGCGTCCGCCGCGCTGATCGGCGGGATCCAGCGCAGTACCGAGGCGATCGGCTTCAGCGGGGTGAGGTCGATCGGTCCGCCCCGACGGCCGAGGATGCTCTGCGAGCCGACGTTGGCGACCTGCACCAGCAGCGCGAAGGCCAGCCCGCCGAAGATCGCGAAGTCCTTGCCGCGCCGGCTGGAGAGCATCCGGGCGTTGCCCGCCGCGACCGCCCGGGAGAGCGTGACCAGGCAGAGCACCGCGAGCGGTACGGCGGGCACCGCGACCGCGGCCGAGGCGCCGCCGGCCGCGCCGGCCAGCACCGCGCCGGTCACCAGCACCAGGCTGATCAGCGGCCCCGGTCCGATCAGCGCGGCCAGCAGCGAGCCGCGCAGCAGCGGGCCGGGCCGCAGCGGCAGCATGGTCAGCCGGGTCGGGTCGGCGCTCTCGTCGCTGGAGAAGAGGAACAGCGGCAGGGCGGCCCAGCCCAGGGCCAGCACGCCGAGCAGCATCACCCCGGCGTCCCCGGAGCCCGCGTAGCGCCCGTTCAGCGCGCTCATGGCGACGGCGACGCCGGCCGCGAGGGCCAGGCCCACGACGCCGCCGATCACGTAGACGGTGGTCCGGCCGGGGCTGCGCCGCAGCCCGTTGCGCAGCAGCCGCAGCTTGAGCGCGACCAGGGCGCGCACCACCGTCCGCCCGTCGGGCACCGAGGCCGTGCGCGTGGCCTCGCTCCGCTCGGTCACAGGGCACCCCCGGGCTGCCCGCCGCCGAGCCAGCCGAGCGCCTGCCCGTCGTCCTCGCGCACGCCGATCAGGTCCAGGAAGGCCTCGTGCAGGCTGCGCCCGCCCCGTACGGTGTCCAGCGGTCCCTGGGCGATCACCTGGCCGGCGTTGACCACGGCGACCCAGTCGCAGAGCTGTTCGACCAGCTCCATCACGTGGCTGGAGAAGACCACCGTGGAGCCGGCCGCCGCGTACCGCTTGAGCACGCCGCGGATGGTCTGGGCGGAGACCGGGTCGACGCCCTCGAAGGGCTCGTCCAGGAACAGCACGTCCGGGTTGTGCAGCAGCGCCGCGGCCAGGCCGATCTTCTTGCGCATGCCGGTGGAATAGTCGGCGACCAGCTTGTCGCAGTCGCGGCCGAGGTCCAGGACGGCCAGCAGCTCCTCGGCCCGCCGGTCCACCTCGGCGCCGGGCAGGCCGCGCAGCCGCCCGGTGTACTGGAGCAGCTCGCGCCCGCTGAGCCGCTCGAACATCCGCAGGCCCTCGGGCAGGATGCCGATCCGCGCCTTGACCGTGACCGGGTCCGCCCACACGTCGGTGCCGTGCACCAGGACGGTGCCCTGGTCGGGCCGGAGCAGCCCGGTGACCATCGACAGCGTGGTGGTCTTGCCGGCACCGTTCGGCCCGACCAGGCCGATGAACGCCCCGGCCGGCAGCTCCAGACTCAGCCCGGCCACCGCGGCCTGGGTGCCGAAGTGCTTCCAGAGCCCCTGGATGCTGACGGCGGACGGGGTTCCCGGCCCGGGGAGGTCGGAGGACGGCGGCGCTGACGCCTGCATGGCGGCCTTCTCTGCTCGTGGTGGTGGAGTGGTGGGCATCGTGCTGGTGGAAGCCCTCGGGGCTCAGCCTGTCACTGCTCGAACAGGCTGTCGCCCGAGTTGAGCATCCCCTGAGCACATCCGCCGAACGGGTGAGGCACGCCGACCAATATCCTCTTCTCGGCGGCTACTGGGCCGATTTGGCAACTACTCAGTTCGGCCGTTCGTCCTGCACTATGAGGAAGCAGTGACGTGCGCGGGGGTGCCGCGCTACCGGGAGGTGGCGGATGTCCGTACAACCATGGGGCGAGCCCGGTTCCGGCTATCCGCCCGGCAAGCGGTCGGCGGGGGGCTGGCAGCCGGTGCCCGCGCCCGCGGTGTCGTCGCAGGCGGCGATGCGGGCGGGCCACGCGGACCGGGACCGGACGCTCGACGTGCTCAAGGCCGCGTTCGCCGAGGGGCGGCTCTCCGTCCAGGAGTACGAGCAGCGCCACGAGGCCGTGGCCGCGGCGCAGACCTACGGTCAGCTGGCCGTGCTGGTGGCCGACCTGCCCTCCGGGCCGATGACGGCGCCGCCGGCCGCCGCCGCCACGCCGGTTCCGGCCACCTTCATGGCCGTCCCGCCGCCGGTGCAGGCCCGCCCCACCAACGTGCTCGCCGTGGTCTCCCTGGTGGCCAGTCTGGTCGGCCTCTCCGCGCCCGCCGTGATCACCGGCCACATCGCCCGCTCGGAGATCCGCCGCCGCAACATGGACGGCGACTGGGCGGCCGTCCTCGGCCTGGTCATCGGCTACCTGGGGTGCGCGTTCTGGACCCTGATGATCCTCCTCGGCTTCGCCTGAGGCCCACCCGGTCGGGTGATCCCACGGTGGTCGGCCGTTCTTCCCGATGGGGCCTTCCTCAGACGGAGGACCTATGATGCCCGGGGCTGCCGCCGCGCACCCGGAAGCAGTACGTTCTCCGTCACCGGCCGACGCCGAAGGGCCGGGCGGGCCGAGCGAGCGACCACGAGCTGAGGACCGTGCCAGTGACAGTCAGTGCCCAAGAGGCCTCCAGGATCCCGCCGATCGGAGGACGTTCGCTGATCCGGGGATCCGCGGGCCGCTCCGTGGCCCGGCTCCGGACGTCGGCTCCGGCACTGCTCGCGGGCGAGGCCGTGGTCTCCTTCCTGGCCGCCCTGGTGCTCCCGCTGATGGCGCGCGGCTTCCAGATGGACCCGCTGAACCGGATCGCCCAGGTGAGCGGTCTCGCCGCGGTGCAGCTGCGGTTCGCGGTCATCGGCTTCCTCCTGCTCGGCGTGGTCGTGCTCGCGATGCGCTTCCGCTCGGGCCGGCACTTCGGCCTGGCGTCCCGTTTCTCCTCGGCCGCCATCGCCGGTCTCGCCAGCGGCTTCGTGGCGGCCGGCGCGGTCATCGCGCTGCTCGGCACGCCCTGGCCGATGTTCGGCATGAACGGCGACAGCCAGCGCATCGTCGAGTGGGCCCACGCGGTGGTGAACGGTCAGCCCTCGGGCTCGCCGGTCTACCCGCCGGCGCCGCTCTACACCCTGGGCTTCTACGCGGAGCTGTTCCGCGGCGGCAACACCGCGTACGCCTTCAAGGACCTGCAGATCTTCGGCGCCGCAGCGTTCGGCCCGCTGGTCTACCTCTCGTGGCGCATGCTGCTCAGCCCGGTCCGCGCACTGGCCTTCGGCGTGCTGCCGGCCTTCGCCCTGATCGACGCCTACAAGCCGTACAGCCAGACCGTGCTGGTGGTCCTGGTGCCCGTGCTGGTCGCCGTGGTGGTGCACCTGCGCCGGAGCGGGACGGACGGCTGGCGGCTGCTGCTGCTGAAGGCGGGCGGCTTCGGGGCGTTGCTGGGCCTGATGTTCCTCACGTACTCCGGCTGGTTCCTGTGGAGCGCCCTCGGCGTGCTGGTCGCGGCGCTGATGTACTTCCCCTGGCACGAAGACCGGCGCAAGGGCCTGGCGTACCTCGGCACCACCGGGGCCGCCTTCCTGCTGGTCTGCGGCAGCTACCTGGTGACCATGCTGACGGAGGCCCCGGACACCAAGGACTCCAACTTCCGCTTCGACAACTTCACCGACCCGGCGTACTTCCTGATGTGGCGTACGGACATGCCGGGCAAGGTGGGGGACTGGCCGATCCCCGGCGAGTTCGGCGGCATGGACCTGTTCGCGGTGGTGATGTTCGTCGCACTGGGCGCCGCCCTCTGGCTGGGCATCCGCAAGCCGGTGATCGTCACCATCAGCTGCATGTTCGCGAGCGCCTGGGTGATGCGGATGTTCATCGCCTCGCACATGTACGAGACGCAGACGGTCCAGCTCTACACCCGGACCAACAACCAGCTGCTCTACTGCGGCCTGCTGCTCTGCGCCCTGCTCGCCCACCTGGTCTCGCTCCGGCTGGCCGAGCGCCGCCGGGCCGCGGAGACCGCCGGAACCGCCGGAACCGCCGGAACGGCCCTGCCGGGCCCGCAGGCGGCCGTGATCGGTACGCTGTTCGCTCTTCTCTTCCTGTTCGGTACGGTCTCCTCATCGATGGCGGACCGCTACATGCCGGCGAAGGAGGACACCTACCGCATCCTGCCGTGGGTGTCGCACACCATGCAGAACCTCGACGGCACCTGCCCGAAGTTCGCGCCGGGTGGGCAGTGCTCCAAGACCGGTGACCAGTCATGGCTCAGCATGATCAAGTAACCAGTTCCCGCCCATGAGCCCGAACTGACCCCGAAGGCCCAATCCTGATGATGATCACCGCCGTCAAGAGCCTCGCCGACCGGCTCGTCTCCTCACCGAGGCGTCTGTGGGTCGTGGCGTTCGCGATCCTGTTCGCACTGAGTGGGGCCTGGGCGTTCGCTTCGCCGACCGGTGCCTCGCCGGACGAGCACGCACACCTGATCCGGGCGGCGGCCGTCGCCCGAGGCCAGGTCGAGGGACGGGAGGTCATGGTCCCGCACCTGGTGGGCGGCATCGAGGGCCAGTTCGCCGAGACCGGGGTCGAGCTCCCGCGCATCTACCAGGACCTCAAGGACGTCAACAGCTGCTACGTCTTCAAGCCCGAGCAGCCGGCCTCCTGCGCGCCCCGGCTCGTGGACCGTCCGGGGGAGACCCTGGTGACCACCGCGGCGGGCCGCTACCACCCGGCGTACTACTTCGCGGTGGGCTGGCCCAGCCTCCTGGTCCACGGGGCCAAGGCCTTCTACCTGATGCGCCTGATGTCGGCGCTGATCTGCTCCGCCCTGGTGGCGAGCGCGGTGGTCTCGGCGGCGGAGTGGCGGCGGCGCTCCTTCACCCTGCTCGGCGTGATCACCGCGGCCACGCCGATGGCGCTGTTCCTGTTCGGCGTGGTCAACCCGAGCGGTCCGGAGATCGCGGCGGGCATCCTGGTCTGGAGCGCCGGGCTGCCGATGCTGATGAGCCCGGACCCGCTCCTGCTGAACCGCCGGCTGGCGCGGTTGGGCATCGGCGCGCTGGTGCTGATCAGCATCCGCCCGCTGGGCCTGATCTGGTTCGCCGGGGCCCTGTTCTTCGCGCTGCTGCTGGGCCAGAAGGGGGCGGTGCGCGAAGTGCTCCGCCGCAAGGTGACCTGGCTCTGGGGCGGCCTGGCGGCGGCGGGGGCCGTCGCGGCCCTGGCCTGGTCGTCGAGCCACCCGGACAACTCGATCATCAACACCCCGAGCGACCTCACCCCGCTCGCCGCGGCCCGGAAGACCTTCGACTTCGGCCTGCTCTACATGAAGCAGATGATCGGCTACTTCGGCTGGCTGGACGCCGAGGCGCCGGCCGCGACGCTGCTGGTCTGGTGCGGTGTGGCGCTCGCCCTGGCGATGTTCGCGCTCTGCTACGCCCGGTTCCGCGACGCCCTGGCGATCGTCGGCGTGATGGCCGGCATCGTGGTGATACCGATAGCGGCACAGGCCATGCAGGCGCGCCAGCTGGGCATGATCTGGCAGGGCCGCTACCTGCTGCCGTTCGCCGTCGGACTGCCGATCCTGTGCGCCGCGATCTGCCACGAGCGGCTGCCCTGGGGCGGCTTCGCCTGGCGCCGGCTGCTGGTGATCGCCGGCTTCTCGCTGTCCCTGGTCAACGCCGCGGCCTTTCTCTGGGCGCTGCGCCGCAACACCGTCGGCAGCACCGGCCCGCTGCTGATCAACCCGGCCCACTGGTCCCCGCCCGGCACCTGGATGCTCTGGCTGGCCGTGTACACGCTGGCCGCGCTCGCGCTGGGGCTGTTCACGGCGGTGTCGGACAACCGGGAGCGCCCGTTGCCGCAGTCGGCCGGGGCGGCCGGCGGCAGCGCCAGCCAGGACCCGCCCCGGCTCGCCGGGGCCCACGCGGAGGCGTAGGGTCGCGGTGCGGGG
>NZ_JBIVVI010000360.1:0-7398 GCF_044757675.1 Kitasatospora sp. NPDC091257 | reverse complement strand
CCATGCCGACCCGCTGCGCACCCTGCCCCGTGAACAGGAACGCCGTCCGGCCCTCCACCGCGACACCGGTCACGACCCCGCCGGAGGGGCGGCCGTCCGCCAGCGCGACCAGGCCATCCAGCAGCGCCGCCCGGTCGTCGCCGAGCACCACCGCACGGTGGGCCAGCGCGGCCCGGGAGAGCAGCGTCCCCGCCACCTCCAACGGTGCGAACTCCGGCTCCCCGCCGAGGAATTCGGCCAGTCGACCGGCCTGCGCCGCCAGCGCCTCGGACGATCCGCCCGACACCGGCCACGGCGCCACGCCGTTCAGCGCCGGAGGCTCCTCCACCGGGGGCTCCTCCACCGGAGCCCCCTCCGCCGAAGCCACCGGCGCCGACTCCAGGATGACGTGGGCGTTGGTACCGCTGATCCCGAAAGAGGACACACCCGCGCGACGCGGACGGTCCGCCTCCGGCCACGGCCGGGCCTCGGTCAGCAGCTCGACCGCGCCGGTCGTCCAGTCGACGTGCGGGGACGGCGCGTCCGCGTGCAGAGTGGCCGGCAGGACGCCCTGCCGCATCGCCTGCACCATCTTGATGACGCCCGCCACACCGGCCGCCGCCTGGGTGTGCCCGATGTTCGACTTGATCGAGCCCAGCCACAGCGGCCGCCCCTCGGGGCGCTCCTGCCCGTAGGTGGCCAGCAGCGCCTGCGCCTCGATCGGGTCGCCCAGGCTGGTTCCGGTGCCGTGCGCCTCGACGGCGTCCACCTCGGTCGCCTCCAGGCGGGCGTTGGCCAGCGCCTGCCGGATCACCCGCTCCTGCGACGGGCCGTTCGGCGCCGTCAGACCGTTCGACGCACCGTCCTGGTTGACCGCGCTCCCCCGGACCACCGCCAGCACCTCGTGCCCGAGCCGCTGCGCGTCCGACAGCCGCTCCAGCACCAGCACGCCGACGCCCTCGCCCCAGCCCGTGCCGTCCGCGTCCGCCGCGAAGGCCTTGCAGCGGCCGTCCGCCGCCAGCCCGCCCTGCCGGTTGAAGCTGGCATACCCGCCGGGGGTGGACATCACGGTGGCGCCGCCCGCGAGGGCCAGGTCGCACTCGCCGGAGCGCAGCGCGTGCGCCGCGAGGTGCATGGCCACCAGCGAGGACGAGCAGGCCGTGTCCACGGTGACCGCCGGGCCCTCCAGCCCGAACACGTACGAGAGCCGGCCGGACATCACGCTGGCGGTGGTGCCGGTGGCGATGTGCCCCTCCAGGCCCTCCGGGGAGGCGAGCGCGACCAGGCCGTAGTCCTGGCCGTTGGTGCCCGCGAACACGCCGGTACGGCTGCCGCGCAGCGCGCGCGGGTTCAGGCCGGCGGCCTCGAAGGCCTCCCAGGAGGCCTCCAGCAGCAGGCGCTGCTGCGGGTCCATGGCGGTGGCCTCGCGCGGGCTGATGCCGAAGAACGCCGCGTCGAACTCGTCGGCGTCGTGGAGGAAGCCGCCCTGCCGGGCGTAGTCGTCGTCCTCGTCCTCGGCCCAGCCCCGGTTGGTCGGGAAGTCGCCGACCGCGTCGGTGCGTTCGGCCACCAGCCGCCACAGCTCGGCGGGCGTCCGCACCCCGCCGGGGAAGCGGCAGCCCATGCCGACGATGGCGATCGGCTCCTGCGCGCGGTCCTCGATGGTGCGGATCCGGCGGTGCGCCTGGCGGAGCTCGCCCGTCACCCACTTCAGATGGTCGAGCAGCTTCTGGTCATCCGCCATGGATCTTCCCCTTCACGAACGGTGCCTCGACGACGATCAAGCCGGGCCCCCGAATTCCTTCCGGATGAGGTCGAGGACCTCATCGGCGCTGGCGTCGTCCAGCGCGTCGTCCGATTGCGTCTCGCCCGTGCCCGCCAGGCGGGCCAGCAGGCCCTGGAGCCGGGCGGCGACGTCCGCCCGTTCCCGCTCGTCGGCGTCGAGCCGCAGCAGCCTGGCCTCCAGCCGGTCCAGGTCCGCCACCAGGTCGACCGTCCGGTCGGCCTCCTCGGGCAGCAGCAGGCTGCCGAGGTGGGCACCGAGCGCGGTGGGCGTCGGGTGGTCGAACACCAGCGTGGCCGGCAGGTTGAGACCGGTCTCGTGGTGCAGCAGGTTGCGGAACTCCACCGCGATCAGCGAGTCGAACCCGATCGAGCGGAACGCCTGGTCCGGTGCGACGGCCTCGGCGCTGTCGCGGCCGAGGACCGCGGCGGCGCGGGCGCGGACCAGGTCGAGCAGCATCCGCTGCCGCTGCGGGGCGGGCAGCGCCGCCAGTTCCCGGCGCAGCCCGGCGGAGCCGTCGAGCACGACCGTCTCGGCCACCGACGGGACCAGCGCCGCGAACTCCGCCAGGTCGCGCATCAGCGGGTTCGGCCGCGTCCCGGCGAACCGGGGCGCGAAGGTGGGCCAGTCGATGTCCGCGACCACCAGGTTCGGCCGGTCCCCGCCGATCGCCCGGGCCAGCGCCCGGACCGCCGAACGCGGGTCCATCGCCGGGACCCCGCTGCGGCGCAGCCGGTCCGTCACCACCTGACCGGTGGCCATGCCGTCCTGCGCCCACGGGCCCCAGGCCACCGACACGCCGGGCAGGCCCCGGTCGTGCCGGTGCTCCATCCAGGCGTCCAGGAAGGCGTTCGCCGCGGCGTAGTTGCCCTGTCCGGCGCTGCCGACGGTGCCGGCCAGCGAGGAGAACGCCACGAAGAAGTCCAGGTCACCGGTGAGTTCGTCCAGGTGCACCAGGCCGGACGCCTTCGCCGCCAGGACGGTGGCGAACCGCTCCGGGGTGAGGGCGTCGAGCGTGCCGTCGTCCAGGACCCCGGCCGCGTGCACCACGCCGATCAGCGGGGCGTCGGACGGGACCTGCGCCAACACCGCCGCCAGCGCCTCGCGGTCGGCGGCGTCGCAGGCCGCGACGGTCGCCTCGGCGCCCAGTTCGGCGAGTTCGGCGACGAGTTCGGCGACGCCGGGCGCCTCCGGGCCGCGGCGGCCGGTCAGCAGCAGCCGGGTGACGCCGGACTCGGCGAGCCAGCGGGCGACCACCGCGCCCAGCGCGCCGGTTCCGCCGGTGACCAGCACCGTGCCGGGGCCGGACGGCGCCCACGAGGGCTCCGCCGTACCGTCGGTGGCGTCGACCCGGACGAGGCGCCGGACGAGGGCCTCGCCCGCGCCGCGCACCGCGACCTGGTCCTCGCCCGGTGTGCCGCCCAGCACGCCGGCCAGGGTCCGGCCGGCCGCCGCGTCCACGGTCTCCGGCAGGTCGACCAGACCGCCCCAGCGCTGCGGGTGCTCCAGCGCGGCGACCCGGCCGAGGCCCCACACCTGCGCCTGCGCCGGGTCGGCGAGCAGGCCGCCGGGGCCGGTCCGGACGGCGCCGCGGGTGAGCGCCCACAGCGGCGTCTTCAGGTTGGCGTCGCCGAGCGCCTGCACCGTCACCAGGGTGGCGGCCACGGCCGGCGACACGGCGCGGTCGGCGTCCGGGCCGTCGTGGGCGGCGGCCAGCAACACCGCGCCGGCCACGTCGGGCACGCCCTCGACCGCGGCCAGGAGGCGGGCCGCCAGAGCGGCCCGGTCGAGGTCCGCCGGGTCCAGCACGAGGTCGACGGTGCGCGCCCCGGCGGAGCGGATCGCCGTGCGCACGCCCTCGGCCAGGTCCCGGTCGGTCCCGTCGAGGACCAGCACCAGCCAGCTCCCGTCCAGTTCGGGCTCGGCGACCGGGGCCGGGACCGGCTTCCAGGTGACCTCGTAGCGCCAGCTGTCGAGCACCGAGTCCCGGCGGCGCAGTCGGCGCCAGGAGGAGAGCGCGGGCAGGATCTCGCCGAGCACCTCGGACCGCTCGCCGAGGCGCAGCGTGCCCGCCAGTTCGGCCAGGTCCTCGCGCTCGACGGCCTCCCAGAACCGGGACTCCACGGCGTCCCCGGACGGCAGCGGCGCGGGCGCCGGGGTCGGCCAGAACCGCTCGTGGTGGAAGGCGTACGTCGGCAGGTCGACCCGCCGGCCGCGCGGCAGGACCGCCGGCCAGTCCACCTCGGCGCCGGCCGTCCAGAGCCGGGCCAGCGCGTGCAGCGCCGTCCCGGCCTCGTCCCGGTCGCGCCGCATCACGGGGGCGAACACGGCCTCGGCGACGGACTGCTGGGCCAGCGCGCAGAGCACGCCGTCGGGGCCGAGCTCCACGAAGCGGGTCACGCCCTCGCGGTGCAGGGCCTCGACGCCGTCGGCGAAGCGGACGGCCTCACGGACCTGGCGCAGCCAGTAGTCCGGCGTGGACAGCAGGCCGGGCTCGGCGAGTTCGCCGGTCAGGTCGGAGACGACCGGGATGCGCGGCTCGGCGAAGGTCAACCCGCCGAGCACGGCGGCGAATTCGGCGAGCATCGGCTCCATCAGCGCCGAGTGGAAGGCGTGCGAGACGGTGAGCCGGCTGGTCTTGCGGCCCTCGGCCTTCCAGCGGGCCGCGAACTCCTCGACCACCTCGGTCGGGCCCGAAACCACCACGGAGGTCGGGCCGTTGACGGCCGCCACGTCCAGGCGGTCGCCGATCGCGTCGCGCACCTCGGCCTCGGTGGCCTGCACCGCCAGCATCGCCCCACCCTCGGGCAGCGCCTGCATCAGCCGGCCGCGCGCCGCCACCAGGGCGCACGCGTCGGCCAGCGAGAACACGCCCGCCACATGGGCGGCCGCGATCTCACCGATCGAGTGCCCGAGCAGGAACTCCGGTGCCACACCCCAGGATTCGAGCAACCGGAACGACGCCACCTCGACCGCGAACAGCCCGGCCTGCGCCCACACCGTCCGGTCCAGGTCCTCCGCACCCGCGAACACCACGTCCTTCACCGGCCGGTCCAGCAACAGGTCGAACTCCGCGCAGACCGCGTCGAAGGCCTCCGCGAACACCGGCTGCGCGTCGTACAACTCCCGTCCCATGCCTGCGCGCTGGGCGCCCTGGCCGGTGAACAGGAAGGCCAGGCGGCCCTCCCGCACGGTGCCGGTGACCACGTCCGCCGAGAAGGCCGCCGAGGCGAGCGCCCCGGCGCCGGAGCGCAGCGCGTCCCGGTCGGCGCCGAGCACGACGGCGCGGTGCGCCAGCCCGGCCCGTCCGGTCGCCAGCGACCAGGCCGCGTCCACCGGGTCGTGGCCGGGTTCGGCGTCCAGGTGCGCGGCGAGCCGTTGCGCCTGGGCCCGCAGCGATTCGGCGCTCTGCCCGGAGAGCAGCCACGGCAGACCGCCCGCCGGCACGGCGGCCGGGGGCTCCACCGCTTCCGCCGACTCCACCGGGTCCGCCGGGGCGGACTCCAGGATGATGTGGGCGTTGGTGCCGCTGATGCCGAAGGAGGAGACACCGGCCCGGCGCGGCCGGTCCAGCTCGGGCCACGGGCGGGACTCGGTGAGCAGTTCCACCGCGCCCGCCGACCAGTCGACCTGGGGCGACGGCTCACCGACGTGCAGGGTGGCCGGCAGCACGCCGTGCCGCAGCGCCTGCACCATCTTGATCACACCCGCCACACCGGCTGCCGCCTGGGTGTGGCCGATGTTGGACTTGATCGAGCCGAGCCAGAGCGGTTCGCCCGCCCGCTCCCGGCCGTAGGTGGCCAGCAGCGCCTGGGCCTCGATCGGGTCGCCGAGCCTGGTGCCGGTGCCGTGCGCCTCGACGGCGTCCACGTCCGCGGCCGTCAGTCCGGCGTTGGCGAGGGCCTGGCGGATCACCCGCTGCTGGGCGGGGCCGTTCGGGGCGGTGAGGCCGTTGGAGGCGCCGTCCTGGTTGACCGCGCTGCCCCGCACCACCGCCAGCACCCGGTGCCCGTTGCGGCGCGCGTCCGAGAGCCGCTCGACCAGCAGGACGCCGACGCCCTCGCCCCAGCCCGTACCGTCCGCGTCCGCCGCGAAGGCCTTGCAGCGGCCGTCGGCGGCCAGCCCGCCCTGGCGGTCGAACTCGCTGAACACGCCCGGCGTGGACATCACGGTGACACCGCCGGCCAGCGCCAGTTCGCACTCGCCCCGGCGCAGCGCCTGCGCCGCGAGGTGCAGGGCCACCAGCGAGGCGGAGCAGGCCGTGTCCACGGTCAGCGCCGGTCCTTCGAGGCCGAAGGCGTACGCCACCCGGCCGGAGAGCACCGCCGCCGCGTTGCCGGTGGCGACGTGCCCCTCGACCTTGTCCTCGGCGGCGGCGAGCAGCGTCGGGTAGTCCTGGCCGTTGGTGCCCGCGAAGACGCCGACGGACCGGCCCCGCGCGGACCGCGGGTCCATTCCGGCGGACTCGAAGGTCTCCCAGACCGTCTCCAGCAGCAGGCGCTGCTGGGGGTCCATCGCCAGCGCCTCGCGCGGCGAGATGCCGAACAGCGTGGCGTCGAACTCCGCGACGCCGTCGAGGAAGCCGCCGACGGCCGCGTACGAGCCCGACCGGTCGGCGAGGTCCCACCCGCGGTCGGCGGGGAAGCCGGTCATCGCGTCCCCGTTGCCGGAGAGCAGCGCCCACAGGGCCTCCGGCGTCCGGGCGCCGCCCGGGAACCGGCAGGCCATACCGACGATCGCGATCGGCTCGTCCTCGGCGGCGACGGACGCGGTGTCCGGCGCCGGCACCGGGTCGGCCGCACCGTACAGCTCCGCGAACAGGAACTCGCCCAGGGCGATCGGCGTCGGGTGGTCGAAGACCAGGGTGGCCGGCAGCCGGAGGCCGGTGCGGGCACCGATCAGGTTGCGGAACGCCACCGCGGTCAGCGAGTCGAAGCCGATGTCGCGGAAGGCCCGGCCCGGTTCGACGCTCGCGCTCGACGCGTGCCCCAGCACCGCGGCCGCGCAGCTGCGGATCAGGTCCAGCAGCGCCCGGTCGCGCTGAGCGGGGGGCAGCTCCGCGAGCCCCTGCGCCCCGGTCGCTTCCGCCCCGGCGTCGCCGGCCCGGCCGGCCCGGTCGGCCCGGTCGGCCCGGCCCGCTTCGGGCAGCTCGGCCAGCAGCGGGCTGGTCCTGGCCCCGGCGAAGGCGGGCAGCATCCGCGCCCAGTCGACGTCGGCGATCGCCACGAGGTCCTCGCCGTGGTCGACGGCCCTGGCCATCGCCTCCATCGCCAGTCGTGCGTCCATCGGCGTCAGTCCGGCGCGCCGGACCCGGTCGGCCACCACGTCCTCGGTGGCCATGCCCTGCTCCGCCCAGGCGCCCCAGGCGATCGAGAGTCCGGCGAGACCGCGGTCGCGGCGCCGCTGGATCCAGGCGTCCAGGAAGGCGTTCGCCGCCGCGTAGTTGCCCTGCCCGGCACTGCCCAGAGTGCCCGCCAGCGAGGAGAACACCACGAACAGGTCCAACTCCAGCCCGGCCGTCAGCTCGTCCAGGTGCAACAACCCGCCGACCTTGCCCGCGAAGACCGTCTCGAAACGCTCCGCCGACTGCGCGTCCAGCATCCCGTCGTCCACCACACCCGCGGTGTGCACCACAC
>NZ_JBIVVI010000359.1:0-7403 GCF_044757675.1 Kitasatospora sp. NPDC091257 | reverse complement strand
TACCCCCGCCCCCCCCCCGCCCCGCGCCCCCCCCCCCCCCCGCGCCCCCCCCCCCCCCCGGGGGCCGCCCCCCCCCCCCCCCCCGGGGGGGGGCCCCCCCCGCGTCCGGGTGGGCAGTCCGCGTCCGGGTGGGCCGTTCGTCCGCACGCGGACCGTTCGCCGGCGGCAGGCAGTACGCGTCCAGGAGGCCGTCCGCGTGCCGACGACGCTTGCCGGGGCGGCGCCCCCTGACACCGGGCGTTTCCCGCCGGTCGGCGACGACCGGAACATCCCGATTCCGGGCTGGCACCGGGGCGAACACCTGCGCAAGGATGTCAGCCCCTGATCCGCTGCCAACAGGAGCACGCCGTGAACGAAGTCGCTTCGCAGCAGAACGAGTTGATAAGACTGACCGACCGCCCCGGAACCGACGACGCCCCCGGCCGCGACGGGCGGACCGGCGGCCGGAACGTCCGGGTACGGGTGCTCGGACGACACGCACCGGGCTCCCTGCTCGGACACGACTGGCTGGACTGCGAGATCACCGTCACCGCCGACTCGGTGCGCGGGCAGTTCGTCACGCTGGTGACCGACCGCCATCTCACCCAGTGGGAAACGGCTTTGGAGCGGCTCGGGCGCGGCGCCGCGGTCCGTTGGCTGGACGAGGAGCACGGCCCGGAACTGCGGATCGAGCCCGCGCGGCCGGGCGGGCTCTGGGTGACCGTCTCGGACTCGGAGGAATCGGGCGTCACGCTCCGGGTCGTCCTCTCCCCCGCACCGGACTGGCTGGACGAGCAGCGCGCGCTGCTCAAGCTCGTCCGGGAGGCCTATCCGGCCGAGGCGGTCGAGCTCGCCCCGGGCCTCCACGCCTGGCGCGGAACCCCGATGGAGGAGAGCTGATCATCCGTCATCCCCGAGTCCGCACAGGACGTCCCAACCGGCCGAGCGAACGGTCGGGCACGGTGAGGAGGAAGAGCAGGGCCGCGCCGCCGAGCATGAACAGCGCGAGGCGGTGCAGCCCGCCCGTGGTGGCACCGTG
The DNA here is from genome assembly GCF_044757675.1 of Kitasatospora sp. NPDC091257. Classification (NCBI taxonomy): domain Bacteria; kingdom Bacillati; phylum Actinomycetota; class Actinomycetes; order Kitasatosporales; family Streptomycetaceae; genus Kitasatospora; species Kitasatospora sp. NPDC091257. The sequence continues at coordinate 6,385 of NZ_JBIVVI010000359.1, read as the reverse complement.
CGGGAAGAAGGCGGCGTTCGCGGCCGAGGCCGCCATCGCGCCGAGGTACATGAAGGTGCGCAGCAGCCCGGCCGCCGAGGCGATGGCGGCCGGGTCCGCCTGGTGGTAGAGGGCGGTCTGGGTGCCGAGCCCGATCAGCCCCTGCGAGACGCCCGCCAGCACACCCACCGCGATCAGCAGAGCACCCGGACTGCTCGCGCGCACCGACAGCAGGGCGGCACAGGCCGCGATCTGGCAGGCGGAGCCGACCAGCAGCTTGCCGCGCACACCCGGACTGCGGCCGGTGACCCCGGCGGCCGTGAGCGCGGTCAGCGACAGCGGCAGCAGCACCAGTCCGGCGGAGGCCGCCGACAGGCCGCGCCCCTCCTCCAGCCACTGGGTGTAGCCGTAGAGGAAGGCGTAGACGGAGGTGTAGCCGAGGACCTGGCGCAGGTAGGTGGCGATCAGCGGGCGGTTGCCGGCGAGCGACCGCAGGTCGATGAAGGGGGCGCGGGCCCGCCGCTCGCGGACGGCGAAGGCGACGGCCGCCAGGACGGCGAGCACCGGCAGGTACCAGCGCGCCGGGTCGGGCCGCATCAGGAACAGCATCAGGGCGAGCAGCAGGACCGCGAACAGCGCGATCCCGGCGTGGTCGAGGCGCTCCGGACGGTCGAGGTGGTCGCCGCGGCCGGACCCGCGTCTGCCGTCGGGCCTACCTCTGCCGTCGGTCCCGTCTCTGCCGTCCGGACGGCCGGAGCGGCGGTCGGTGACGGGCAGCCGGGCCGCGCCGAGCGCCAGACAGGCCAGTGACAGCGGGACGTTGACGGCGAAGACCGTCCGCCAGCCGCCCGCGCCGATCAGCAGACCGCCCAGGGTGGGGCCGACCACCGCGACGGTCTGGTTGGCGACGGCCAGCAGCGTCAGCACCCCGGTGGGACTGGACTGCCCGGTCCGCTCGGCCTCGGCACGGGTCAGGTGCATCGCGGCCGGGTAGGCCGCGGAGGTGCCCAGGCCGAGCAGCACCCGGGCGGCGATCAGCAGTCCGAGCGTCGGGGCGAGCGCGCCGAGCAGTCCGGCGAGGCCGACCAGGGCCGTCCCGGCGAGGTAGAGCCGGCGCGGCCCGTGGGTGTCCACGAGCCTCCCGATCACCGGCTGGCCGACGGCGGTGGCCAGGTAGAGCGCGGTGACCAGCCAGGCCGTCTCGGCGGGCGGCGCGCCGAAGGCGGCGCCCAGGGGCACCAGGGCCACCGCGATCATCGACGAGTTGATCGGGTTGAGCGCCGAGCCGAGCACCATCGGTGCGATCAGCCGACGGTTGAACCCGTCCTCCGGAGCGGGCAGCCGGCGGCGGGACCGGAGCCGGGCCAGCAGGGCGGACGGACCGGCCATCACCGGTTCAGCCGGTCCATCAGGGCCAGTGCCTCCAGTACGGTGGCGCGCTCGGCCCCGGTGTAGTGCTCCGCCATGGCCCGGGTCAGCCACTCCTGACGGGCCTGGCGGCTGTCCGCGACGTGGGCCAGGCCCGCCTCGGTGAGGCTGACCACCTGGCGGCGACCGTCCTCGGGGTCGGGACGGCGACCGACCAGTCCGTGCTGTTCGAGCACGGCGAGAGTGGCGGCCATCGACTGGGGACGGACCCGCTCGGCGGCGGCCAGCGCGCTCGCGGAGGCCGGACCGTCGTTGATCAGCCGACTGAGCACGGCGGTCTGGGAGGGGGTCAGGTCGCTGGTCCCGCTCGCCTCCCGCAGCGTGCGGCGCAGTCGGCTGAAGACGGCCCGCAGCTCGCGGGCGGCCAGTGCCGCGGTGTCGGGCGCCACGGCCTCGGCGGGGGCTTTACGGGCCGCGGCGGCTTGGGGGCCGGTTCGCTTCTCGGTCATGGCTCCACGGTAATTTCATCAGTCTGGACTGTCCAGTCTGGACTGAAGGATTTCCCGGGAATGGCGGGCCGGATAATGACGGCATGATCGACAATCAGCTCCGCGTCGTCCTCGCCGAGGATTCGGTGATCCTCCGGGACGGCATGGTCGAACTCCTCACCGCCCGTGGGTGCGCGGTGGTCGCCACCGCCGGTACGGCGCCCGAGCTGGTGGCCGCCGTCACCGAGCACCGGCCCGACATGGCCGTGGTGGACATCCGGATGCCGCCCACCCACACCGACGAGGGCATCCGGGCCGCGGTGGAGATCCGGGCCGCCCTGCCCCAGGTCGGCATCCTGGTCTTCTCCCAGCACGTCGAGACCGTCTGGGCGGCCCGGCTGCTGGCGGCCGGCGCAGCGGGCATCGGCTACCTGCTCAAGGAGCGGGTGGCCCGGACCTCCGAGTTCGTGGACGCCCTGCACCGGGTCGCCGCGGGCGGCACGGCCCTCGACCCGGAGATCGTCAACGGCCTGATGCACGGCGGGCGGCGCAGCCGGGTGGACGCGCTCACCCCGCGCGAGCGGGAGGTGCTGGAGCTGATGGCGCAGGGGCACTCCAACCGCTCGATCGCCACGGTGCTGACGGTCTCGGAGCGGGCGGTGGAGAAGCACGTGGCCGCGGTGTTCGGCAAGTTCGACCTGCCCGCGACCGACGCCGACAACCGGCGGGTCAAGGCCGTGCTCGCCTACCTCGCGGAGAGCGGTGCCTCCTGAGTCGACGGCCCCGGAACGGCGACACCCCAAGGCCGGCGACCCCGAGACCGGCGGCCCCGGAGGGCGACGGCCCCGAAGGCAATGACCGTGCCCCCGTCAAAGCCGGCCGGGCAACTCGGCACCGACCACCGTCGGCCCACCGGGCGGGCTGTCCACCCGCAGCGTCCCGTCCACCGCCGCGAGCCGTTCGGCCAGGCCGGCCAGGCCGGTGCCCGCACCGATCGCGGCGCCGCCGCGCCCGTCGTCACGGACGGTCAGCCGGACCCTCCCGTCGGCCGCGGTCACGGTCAGCTCCGCCGACCGCGCGTCGCTGTGCTTGGCCACGTTGGTCAACAGCTCGGCCGCGCAGAAGTAGACGGCCCGCTCGATCACCTCCTCCGGACGCTCCCGCAGGTCCAGCCGGACGTCGACCGGCACCGGAGAGGTGGCGGTCAGCCCCGGCAGGGCCTGGGCCAACCCGCCGTCCAGTGCCACCGGGTGGATGCCCCGGGTCAGCCGGCGCAGGCCGGCGATGGTGTCGTCGGTCTGCCCACGGGCCCGGTCGACCAGGGTGCGCAGCCGCCCGAGGTCGGGCCCGCCCGAACCGGCCGGTCCGCCCCCGGAGGGAACGCCCTCCGTCATGACGTCGTCGGCGAGTGACAGGGTGATGGCGAGCGCGACCAGTTGTGCCTGGGTGCCGTCGTGCAGGTCGCGTTCCAGGCGCCGCAGCCGGTCGGTGTTCTCGGCCAGCAGGGTGGCCCGGGCGTTCTCCAGCTGACGCACCCGCTGCTGCGAGCGCACCGGCCCGAGCAGGGCGCGGGCGAGCGTGCGGTCCGCTCCGCCGAGGGCGCGCACCGCGGCGGGGACGACGGCCAGCACCGCGAGGCCGATCGGGACCGCTCCCAGGTCCAGCAGGCCGATCGACCGCGGGCCCGGCTCCATCATCCGCACCCAGAGCGGGAAGCCCACCAGCCAGACGCCGCCGAGCGGCAGCACGACCACGGCGAGGAACCCGAGCACGCCCAGCGGCAGCCGCAGCAGGAGGTAGAGCAGCGTCCGCCAGGCCACCGGGTCGGTCAGCATCGCCCGGCCCCGGGCGAACACCCCGGACGGGCGCGGCAACGGCGGCGGCGCGGGCACCTCCTCCCGGAGCAGCCGCCCGACCAGCCACCGGTGCAGCCCGCCGAGCCGTCTCGCCCCGAGCAGCGCCGCGGCCACGAACGGCAGGCCCAGCACGGTGAGCGAGAGCAGCGCCCCGGCATAGAGGATCGCGACGGCGTACACCCCGCCGAGCACCCCGAGCGGCAACCCGAGCACCGCGAAGGCCAGTTCGCCGCCGCTCACCGACCGGTACCGCCGCCGCTCAGCCACCGTCCACCTCACCGTTCACCCTCCGACCGGCCTCCAGCATCCACCAGGTATCCGGAGCCACCGCACCCACCTGCCCCTCCGTCCGGGCGGCCCCGCGAACCACCACGGCACCGACCCGGCGGCCCGCCCACCGTCGACGCCCGCCTGGGCCTCCCTCGTCTCACCGCCGTTCCCCGCCCGTCGACGCCACCGCCGGGCCGCCGACCGCCCACAGCCCCGTGCCCACGATCCCGGGTACCGTGAGCACCGCTGCTCCCAGCACCACCCGGGCGCAGGCCGCGCCCGGCACCACCGGGACCACCGAGCCCGTCACCGCCAGGCTGAACGCCCCCGAGGCCGCGGCCGCCACCGCCGCACCGAGCAGCACCCCGATCGCCGTGGTCAGGGCCGCCTCCACGGAGAGCATCCGCAACAGCTGCCGCCGCGTCGCCCCGACCAGGCGCAGCAGCGCGAACTCCCGGCGCCGCTCGGCGGTCAGCGCCACCAGGGTGTTGACCGTGGAGACCGCCGCGAAGCAGACCAGCAGTCCGAGCTCCATCTCGCGCAGCCAGATGTCGCTCTCCTTGGTGACGCTGGTCGCGGCACCCGTCGCCCGGGCCACGTGCTCCGCGGTGCTGGTCAGGGTCAGCATGGTGCCACAGAGCCCGACCAGCAGCGCGACCGGCACCACGGCCGAGGAGAGCCGGGCCGCGTAGCCGCGGAGGTTGGCGTCCGCCAGCCAGCCGGCCCTGGGCACGAGCGCCCGCGCCGGGGCGCCGAGCACGACCGCCAGGCCCTTCGCCGCCACCGGCCCCAGCAGTCCGACCGCGATCAGCAGCACCAGCGAACCGAGCAGCGCGGCCTGCCCCGCCTTGTCCAGCTCTCCGGCCGGCCGGCTCGCGGCCAGTCGCAGCAGCAACCCGCCGCCGGCGAGCACGGCCACCCCGGCGAGCACCCGCAGCGCGCCCGTCCGCCGTGGCCCGCCCGCGCCCTCGGTCAGCGCGACGGCCGGGGCGGGCCGGGTGATCCGGCGGGCCGCGACCGCGGTGGCCGCCAGGCCGACCAGCAGGGCCACCCCGAGCCCGACCAGCGCCGGTACCGGCGCCCCGGGTATGCGGAGCCCGGGTGCCGCCATGTCGCGCCGCTGGAGCGCGGCGAGGAAGGCCCGGGCCGCGAGGAAGCCCGCCAGGCCGCCCGGCACGGCCACCAGCAGGGCCGTCGCCACCACCTGCGCGCGCACCACCCGGCGGACCTGACGGGGCGTCGCCGCGACGGTGCGCAGCAGCGCCAGCTCCCGGTGCTGCTGGCGCAGCGTGAAGCCGAGCGCGTTGACCACGACGAACAGCGCGACCAGGACGGCGATCTCGCCGAACGCGCCGGCGATCAGCACCAGGCCCGGCCCGGACACCGTCGTCCGGGACACCGCGGCCGGTGCCGTGACCTGCGCGGCGACCAGCGACCCGAACAGCGTCACCGCCGCCACCGCCAGGAACAGCGCCGTTCCCAGCCCGGCGAAGGAGGCCGGGCGGCGGCGGATCTGCCCCGCCGAGAGGCTCAGCACGGGACTGCTCACGGCGCTCACCCGCCCAACCGGCTCAGCCGCTCGCCGACCTGCGCGGCCGTCGGCCTGATCAGCTCGTCCACCAGCAGGCCGTCGGCGAGCAGCAGCACCCGGTCCGCGTACCCGGCGGCGACCGGGTCGTGGGTGACCATCACACAGGTCTGTCCGTCGACGTCGACGCCCGCGCGCAGCAGGCCGAGGACCTCCTGCCCGGTGGCGCGGTCCAGTGCGCCGGTCGGCTCGTCGGCGAACAGCACCTCCGGCCGGGAGACCAGGGCCCGGGCTATCGCCACCCGCTGCTGCTGACCGCCCGACAGCTGCCCGGGCCGGTGCCGCTCGCGCCCGGCCAGCCCGACCCGGGCCAGCGCCTCCCGCACCGCGCCCCGCTCCGGCGGCCGCCCGGCCAGCCGCCCGGGCAGCTCGACGTTCTGCGCGACCGTCATCGCGGGCATCAGGTTGAAGGCCTGGAACACGAACCCCACCCGGGTGCGGCGCAGCTCCGCGAGCCGCCGTTCGGGCAGCCCGGACACCTCGGTGTCGCCCCACCGCACGGTGCCCCTGGTCGGGCGGTCCATCCCGGCCAGGCAGTGCAGCAGGGTGGTCTTGCCGGATCCCGACGGCCCCATCACCGCCGTGAACGTCCCCGGCGCGAAGCCCACCGACACCCCGCGCAGCGCCCGCACGGCCGCCGCGCCGCGCCCGTACTCCCGGTGCAGCCCGACCGCGCTCAGGGCCGCGCCCGTCATCCCGTCGTTCGCCGCCGTGGTGGCGGCTGTCGTCATCCCGTTCATGCCCTCCATCGTGGGCGTCCGGGGCCGGGAGATCGATTGTGCTGGCACCCGAATCCGGGGTTCGGAAAACCGAACCCCGCAGGTGGTGCTACGCCC
>NZ_JBIVVI010000358.1:0-7404 GCF_044757675.1 Kitasatospora sp. NPDC091257 | reverse complement strand
CTTGACCTGCGCAAACACCGTTCAGCTCCGTTTCCCGCCCGGTCGTCCGGGACGAGGTTCCTCGTGGGACGCTCCCCACCCTCGACCTGCTGCTGCTCGCCGTCTCGATCGGCGGCATCTCGCTGTCCGGTCCGCTGATCAGCGCCACCGCCGCGCCCGCGCTGGCGATCGCCTTCTGGCGCAACGTCATGTCGGTCGGCGTCCTCGGCCCGTACGCGCTGCTGCGCCACCGCGCCGAACTGCGCGGGATCGGCCGGCGGGCACTGCTGCTCGCGGTGGCCGCGGGAGTGCTGCTCGGCGTGCACTTCGCGCTCTGGATGCCCAGCCTGCGGATGACCTCGGTGGCCTCGGCCACCGCCCTGGTCACCACCACCCCGCTGTGGACCATCCTGCTGATGCGGCTGATGGGCGTCCGGGCGCCGCGAGCGGTCTGGACCGGCACGATCGTCGCCTTCGCCGGCGTGCTGGTGCTGACCGGCGTGGACCTCTCGCTCTCCCCGCGCGCACTGCTCGGCGACGCCCTCGCGCTCGGCGCGGGCCTGGCCGCGGCCGGGTACATGCTGCTGGGCGCCGAGGTCCGCAGGACCGTCAGCACCACCGCCTACACCCTGGTCTGCTACGCCACCACGGCGGTCGTGCTGCTGGGGATCTGCCTGGTGGCCGGAACGCCGCTGGCCGGATGGCCGGCCGGGGTGTGGTGGCAGATCGTGCTGCTGATGGTCGCCGCCCAGCTGCTCGGCCACTCGCTGAGCAACCGCGTGGTGCGCAACCTCGGGCCGTCGATCACCTCCACCGCGATCCTGCTGGAGACCCCGGGTGCGGCGCTGATCGCCGCCCTCTGGCTGGGCCAGTGGCCCCCGGCGGCCGCCTACCCGGCGGTGGTGCTGATCCTGCTCGGCCTGGTCCTGGTCGCCCGCGGCGGGCGGCGCTGACCGTCGGCCCGGAGCCGGCCGCGGCGGTCAGAGCCAGCCGTTGCGGCGGAAGCCCCGGTACATCCCGACGCAGATCAGCACGATCGCGCCGAGCACCATCGGGTAGCCGTACTCGTGGTGCAGCTCGGGCATGTAATCGAAGTTCATGCCGTACACGCCGGTGATCATGGTGGGCACCGCGAAGATCGCCGCCCAGGCGGTGATCTTGCGCATGTCCTCGTTCTGCGCCACCGAGACCTGCGCCAGGTTCGCCTGCAGCAGCGAGTTCAGCAGCTCGTCGAAGCCGTGCACCTGCTCGGCGACCCGGGCCAGGTGGTCGGCGACGTCCCGGAAGTACTTCTGGATGTCCGGGTCGACCAGCCGCTGGAGCGGCTCGGACAGCTGCTGCATCGGGCGCAGCAGCGGCACCACGGCACGCTTGAACTCCAGTACCTCGCGCTTGAGTTGGTAGACCCGGCCGACATCGGCGCTGCGCCCGCCCTTGGCCGAGAAGACGCCGTACTCGATCTCGTCCACGTCGTTCTGGAGCCGCTCGGCGACCAGCAGGTAGTTGTCCACCACGTGGTCGGCGATCGCGTGCAGCACCGCCGCCGGGCCCTTGGAGAGCAGCCCGGTCTCGTCCGCGTCGGCCTCCAGCCGGTGGCGCAGCTCCTGCAGCGAGCCGTGGCCGCCGTGCCGGACGGTGATGACGAAGTCCCGGCCGGCGAAGACCATCAGCTCGCCGGTCTCCACCACCTCGCTGGTGGGCGTGAGCTGGTCGTGCTCCACGTAGCGGATGGTCTTGAAGACGGCGAACAGCACGCTGTCGTAGCGCTCGACCTTGGGGCGCTGGTGCGCGTGCACCGCGTCCTCGACCGCGAGCGGGTGCAGGCCGAAGCGCTGGGCGATCCCCTCGAACTCGGCCTCGGTCGGCTCGTGCAGCCCGATCCAGCTGAACGATCCCTCGCCCTCGGGGAGTTGGTGGGCGGCCTTGACCCGCCGGGCGGCCTCGCGGGGGCTGCACGTCTCGCCCCTGCGCTTGCCGTGCTGGTAGACCGCGCAGTCCACGACCGCCGAACCGGCGTCCTCGGGCAGGACGTCGTAGACGCCGGACGCACCGCGGCGGCGGTTGGTGCGGACGGCGGCGCGCAGGCTGTTGATCATCGACATGGCAGGCTCCCAGAGGCAGGAACCGTCGCGCGGCGGCGCGGAAGGAAAAACGTTCGGCCGCGGTACGACGGCGGAGAACACCGGTGAAACGGGGGATGAAAGTGCTCTCCCGGCCGGTCCGTCCGCCGTGGGGCCTGTGCCCGGGGCTACCGCGGCTGATTCAGCCGGTTGGGCCTGCGGGGCGCGGGGTACGGGGGAGTCGGGGCCGGGTAGAGCTGCCGGTACTGCATGGTCGGCCGGTATCCACCGCAACCACCTCCTTCGCGCCGCCGCCCCGGGACGAAACGATCCCGGTGGCCAGTCGCTCACCCTAACATCTGACCGGGCGTCGAAGCCGTGGGGTTTCCCGGAGGTTTCCGAAGGCTTTACAGGATCCTTGTGCGGCCCCGCCGCGAGCGCCCGCGCACCCGCCCGCACGCGGCCCGCGAAGCCCCGGGGGTTACGCTCACCGGCATGGCGCACGACTTCCCGCTCTTCGGCGACCCCCACGGCGGCACCTCCCCGGAGCTCTCCCGGGAGGCGGTGCTGGCCGCCGTCGAGGCCCGGCTGATCTCCACCTTCGGCGAGCCGGGCGGCCGCGCCGCGGTCACCTTCCTCGGTGCCGACCGGATCGAGGTGCTGCGCTTCGGCCCGGACACCGAGGACCTCGTGCGGTACGCCACGCTCGGCATGTCCGCCGCGCCGATGGCCGACCCGACCGCGCCGGTCGCCGACCAGGTGCGCGGCCCGCGCGCCGAACTGGTGCTGACCGTCCGGGGCGGGCGCGACAGCGTGCTGCGCACCCTGGCCACCTTCGCCGCCACCCCGCAGGTCGAGGGCCTGGTGGTGGCCCCGGGCGGCTCGCTGGACCTCGGCTCCCCGCTCTGGGACGGCGCGCCCTTCACCTCGGTGCTCGCGGCCGAACCGGGCGGCCTGGTCGAGGACCTGGAACTGGCCGAGCCGGCCGATCCGGTCCGCTTCCTGCCGCTGCTGCCGATGACGCCCAACGAGGCGGGCTGGAAGCGGGTGCACGGCGCGGCCGCGCTGCAGGAGCGCTGGCTCGACCAGGGCGCCGACCTGCGCGACCCGAACCGCCGCGGCGTCCGGCTGGACTGACCGCGATGTGATCGGACGGGGTGCGGCGGCGTCGAACCCCGGGGCAAGGGATCATGAGTCCCCTGCCCCCGCGTTCGCGTCCGTCCCCGCGTCCGTCCCCGCGTCCGTCCTCGCGTCCGCTCAGCGCTCGATCGGCTTGGCGCCGGTGGCCTGCGCCAGCAGTGCCCCGTACACCTCGGGGTCGGTGGTGTGTTCGCCGAGCCGGACGGTCTTGCGGGTGCCGTGGTAGTCGCTGGAGCCGGTGACCAGCAGGCCGAGCTCGCCGGCCAGGCCGCGCAGCCGGACCCTGGTGTCCTCGTCGTGGTCGGTGTGGTCGACCTCCAGCCCGGCCAGCCCGGCCGCCGCGAGGTCGGCGATCACCTGGTCGGAGACCGTCCGGCCGCGCTTGACCGCGCCCGGGTGGGCGAACACCGGCACCCCGCCGGCCGCCCGGACCAGCCGGACCGCCGCGACCGGGTCGGTCTCGTGCTTGCGCACGTCCGCCCGCCCGCCGTTGGCCAGCCAGTCGGCGGTGAAGGCGTCCGAGACGGTGGCCACCACGCCCGCCTCGACCAGCGCGCTGGCGATGTGCGGCCGCCCGACCGAGCCGGCCCCGGCGATCCGCCGCACCTGCTCCCAGCTGATGTCCGCGCCGAGCTCCCGGCAGCGCTCCACGATCGCCCGACCGCGCCGGAACCGGTCGGTGCGCACCAGGTCCCGCTCGCGCGCGAACTCCGGCTCCTCGGGGTCGAACAGGTACGCCAGCAGGTGCATGCTGATGCCGTCCACGGCACAGGACAGCTCGGCGCCCGGGACGACGGTCAGCCGGCTGCCGGCGGGCAGCTCGCGCACCGCCCCGGCGGCCTCGGCGTGGCCGGCCACGGTGTCGTGGTCGGTCAGCGCCACCACGTCGAGGTCCGCGGCGACGGCCGCGGCGACCAGCTCGGCCGGGCTGTCGGTGCCGTCGGAGGCGTTGCTGTGGGCGTGCAGGTCGATGCGCACGGGTCGGGCTCCTGGGGGCTCGTGGGTGCCGCCCAGGATAGGCCAGCGGTCAGCCGAGCAGCCGGGGGGAGAGCGCCCCGCAGGGCAGCAGGTCCAGTTCGGCGCCCGCCTCGCGAAGGTCGGTCAGCACCAGCTCGTCGTACATCACCAGCGCGGACTGCTCGGGCCAGGCGACCGCCCAGAGCCAGAGCCCGCGGCCCTCGCCGGCGAACACCGCGCGGTCGGCCGGGGCGTCCGGGACGTGGAACATCGGAGTGGGCCGCCCGGCGGCCATCAGCTTGGCGTCGGCGGGCTTGTAGAGGCCGACGGAGTCGCCCGGGTCCGGCCCGGGCAGGCCCGCGTAGCGGGCACCGAGGCCGACGCCCAGCTCCTCGGCGATCAGCACCAGCTCGCCGAAGCCGCCGAGCGGGGCCGGTCCGGAGCAGGCGACGGCGGTGGCCCGGGCTCCCGAAACGTCGTCACCGACGTGGGCGATGCCGGTGTAGAGCCAGCCGACCGGGAGCGGCCAGGGCAGCCAGACCGGGACCTGGGAGCGGGCGACGGCGACGCCGAGGGCCTCCACACTCGGGGGCAGCACGGGCTGCATCGGGTGCACGGCTCCGTGCCGGTCGCACTGCCAGGTGTCTGAGAACAGACCGGGGGCGCGGACCCGACCGGCGCACCTCGGGCAGCTTGGCTCGCCCCTCATAGCCGTCAACGCTCCTCCCTCCGGACCGCCGCGTCAAGGACGATCACCCGTACGGAGGGCTCGGCGGCACCTGTCGGTGGCGGACGCCCGGACCGGCACCGGGTGGGCGCGGCGCGGGCGGTTCCCGTTGGGGGATGTCCCGTCCCGGGCGGCGGCAAACGTTCCGGCTCCGACCCCGAACGCACTGACGCCCCGTCATCGGCGAATGCGGTGACGGGGCGTCAGTCGGGTATCGGAACGTCCGGATCGGACGCTCCCGGGTCGTCGGCGGCGGGTGTGGGCTCCGGGTCGGAGGCGCCGCGCCGGGTCAGACGGTCGGGCACGGGCGGATGAGCAGGCGCTCGCCGGTGCGGGCGGCGGCGTCGACGACCTCGCGCACGGTGGCGGCGTCGGCGATGAGGCGGTCGGCGGCGGAGCCGTTGGTGTCGTCGAGCCGGACGATCTCGAAGCGCATGGTCTTCGTCATGGGCGTCTCCTTTCCTGACCCCGCGGGGCGGGGCGGTCGCGGCTGAGTCGGTATCAGCCCTTTCGGGGTCCTGCGGATCCGGCGGTGAGACCGGACCGGGCGGGTCGTAGTCGCGGGTGCGGCGGTCTGCTGCGGCAAGGGCCCCCCTTGCTTGCCTGGTGCGTCCAGTGCCTCGTGAACCACGGTGACGTGGCGGTGCTACCGGGCCGTTGCCCGTCCGTAAAGTCCAGGTTTCGGGAGATTGGCGCCGAGCGGAGGCCGGCGATGATTCCCGGACAGAATCAAAGATTACCGTAACTAACGAATTTTGTCCTGTGGTGAAGCCGGTCGAAGTTGCAGAAGTGGTACAGACCACTTTCGGTGAACCGGGGGAACCGGACCGGTCCGGCGGGCGTCGGCGCCGGCCGCGTCAGCCCCAGAAAGCGGCCAGCGCCTCGGCCGTGGCGGCCGGCCGCTCGGCGTTGGGGGAGTGGCCGGCGTCCGCGACCACCACCCGGCGGGCACCCAGCCGCTCGGCCATCGCGGTCTGCTCCGGGACCGGCCAGGCGTGGTCCCGCACGCCCGACAGCACCAGCAGCGGCAGTCCGGCGGTGGCGATGGCCAGCTCCGCCACCCGGTCCGGCGCGGCCACCAGATGGCCGCCGGTGACGGACAGCGCCCGCGGCACGTTGGCCAGCCAGCGCCGGTGCAGGAACTCCGCGACGGCCGGTTCCAGGCTCGGCCGCGGCTGCCCGCTCTCCGCCTCCAACTGCCGCATGACCTCCCGCTGTAGGTGCTCTTCCGCCAGCCGGCGTGGGTCAGGTCAACATCCATCCTCATAGCCCTTCCGTACCGCACGGATCGTCTCCATAGATGCGGCCTGATTCAGTGCCTCGATCTGAAGCCGATCGTAGCCCCTGAACAGTGGAAGGACAGTGTCGATATCGCGATCAAGATAACCGCGGACTTCGGTCTCGCCGTACCCGAGCAACTTGCGGTCGGGCATGGTCAGCAGGGTCACATGGGAGCTGAAAGGCCGTTCCTCGCCCAGGGAGTACGGGGCGACCTGAATGATCACGCTCGGGGAGGCGGCAAGCTGCTCAAGGTGCTGTAGCTGCTCGATCATCACCTTCGTTCCGCCGACAGGTCGGCGCAGGCAGCTTTCATCGAGAACTGCATGAAGTAGAGGGGTCGGAGTGCGGGCCAGGAGTTGTTGGCGCGTCATGAGGAATGCGACCCGTTCCTCGGCCTGTTCGGGAGTCGCGGTGCCGCGCCTGATGTTGGCCGCTTCCCAAGCGCCGGCGTAAGCATGGGTCTGCAGCAGCCCGGACACGATGTCGATCGAGAACAGCCGCACCTCTGCGGCGCGGTTCTCGTGGTTGGCGTACTCCGGGAAGCCCGGCACGAGCGCGGTGTGCTTGTGCTGCCACCACATCAGCATCAACGTCCCGCCCGTTTCCAGGACTTCGTCGGCCTTGGTAGCAAACTTTTCACTCGGCGGTCGGTGCGCAAGTTCAACGAACGAGACGTACGAGGCGCTGACTCCGCACTTGCGCGCGAGCTGGTGCTGCAGGAGGCCCTTCGCCTTGCGTGAGTTGCGGAGTTGGATGCCGAAGGGGGCCCAGGGGCTGGATGACGGGTCGATTTCCTTGATGTTCACCATGGGGGCTCCGACTCAACGTGGCCTCGAAGTCAAGTTGTTTGCGCTTCCGATGCTAGGCGAATCCAGGCCACCATATGCACAGAACGTGAAACTCCGATCGCAGAGGGTTCCCCATGCCCCACGACCAAGCCACCCGCCTCCACGGCTACGGCGTCCGGTTCGACACCACGGCCGACCGCTACCGGGTCCGCAACGAGCTCACCGGGGAGTGGCTGTGCCGGCCCACCGGCGAACTCGCCGCCTTCACCTTCTTCGGGGACGCCTACAGCGCCTGGCGCGCCTTCGAGGTCCACAAGCGGCCCGGGGAGAAGTGAGATGTCCTCCACCCTCTCCCGCGCGACCGCCGAGCAGCGCCAGCAGGCCGCCGACGTCCTGGACGACCTCGCCACCGTCCTCGCCCTCGGCGGCGTCGAGCTCCCCACGCTCGAAGTCGACTGGGCGGACGGCCGCC
>NZ_JBIVVI010000357.1:0-7407 GCF_044757675.1 Kitasatospora sp. NPDC091257 | reverse complement strand
CCCCGAGGGGATCTGCTTGGCCCGGCCGCGGACCTGGATCGCCGTCACGATCTCGACCAGGCCCAGGATCACCAGCCAGCACCCGGCCAGCACGGCCAGCGCGGTGATCGACCCGACCGGCCACACCATCAGCAGCACGCCGGCCAGGGTGTTGGCCGCGCCCGCGAAGGCCTGCCAGCCGCGGGCGGGCATCAGCGGGTCGGAGATCGCGGCGGCGAGCTGGGTGATGCCGCGGAACAGCCAGCCGATCCCGATCCAGATCGCGAGCAGCAGCAGCGACTGCGCCGCGCTGCGGAAGCAGAGCAGCCCCAGCAGGACGCAGATCGCACCGCTGATGAAGGCCAGCACCCGCAGGGCCGCGGTGGAGTGGGTGCCGAACGCGGCGATCAGCTGCACGATGCCGATCACCAGCAGGTAGAGGCCGAACAGCACGCCCACCACCAGGAGCGTCTCCTCGGGCCAGGCGAAGACCACGATCCCGAGGGCGAGCGAGGCGAGTCCGGCGACCAGCAGGACCTGCCAGGCGGCCTTGGCGAGCAGTCCGAGCGGGCCCTGGACCGGGCTGCCGTCGGGGGTGATGATCGGAGGGGCCACGGTGGCGTACTCCTCGGGCTGACGCCGGGCGACGGGTGACCGGTGTCCTGCCTGGTCGTGTGACGCAGGACGGGTGAGGTCGGGTCGGCCGGCTGACGGGCAGGGAACGAACCCCAGCATCTCCGCGCCACGGCCGGACCGCGCGTCGGATACGGCCGTTCGGGGGATCCGCCGCGGTCGCCGGAACGTCACCCTCCGGACACTTCCCGTCGATATCATCCGGCGGTATGACTTCTGAAGGGTGGGGGACCCCTCCGGTCGAGCCGATCAGCCAGCACTACATCGTCTGCGGGGGCAATGCGCTGGCCCATCGCCTGATCCTGGAACTCGTCGAGCACTACGAGGTCCCGGTCGTCGTCCTGGTCGCCGACCGGACCCGCGACCACGCGCCGCAGATCGAGCAGCTGTCCGGCGTCGCGGCGGTCGTGGAGTACGCCGGCATCACCGAGGAGGCGCTGCGCGCGGTGTCCATCGGCACCGCGCGCGGTCTCGCCCTGGTCGAGGGGAGCGACCAGGAGAACATCCACGCCGCGCTCAGCGCCCAGAACCACAACCCGGACATCCGCATCGTGTTCCGGATGTTCAACCAACGGCTCGGCGAGAACATCGAACGGCTGCTCAAGAACGGTGCCGCGCTCTCCGGTTCCGCCACCGCCGCCCCGGCCTTCGCCTCCGCGGCGCTCGGACGTCCCAACTCGGTGGAGATCGAGGGGCGTTACCTGCACATCGCGTTCGACGACGACATCACCTCCGACCGGATCTGCGTGGTCGCCGACCAGATCGACCGGCAGGACCTCGGCAGGATCCGACTGCTGCCCGAGCAGCAGGGCGACTCGGCCGAATTCGTCCGGCTCGCCAGCGAGTTCGGCGACGACGGGCCGATCCGACCCGGAGGCGTTCGGCGCGAACCGGCGCCCGCGGCCGACCCCGATCAGGAGGAGGAGCCGGGCGGCAGGGCGGCGCTCCAGGTGCTGCGGATCGAACCCCGGGAGCCGATCGACTGGAAGCGACGGCTGCGCTGGCGGCTGCTCGACACCATGCGCTTCTTCACCAGCGCCCGCATGCGGCTGGTGCTGCTCACCGCCCTCGCGGCGGTGCTGCTGGCCTTCGGGGTGCTCTGGTACCTCAACCGGAACTTCGGCTGGACCGTCTACATCGCGCTGCTCGACCTGGCCGGCGCGGCCCAGCCGGACCAGCTCTCCGACATCTCCTCCGGGACGGGCACCGGCGGGTTCTGGCAGCGGGTCGCACAGGTGGTGATCACCATCTGCGGGATCACCTTCGCGCCGGTGGCCACCGCGATCGCGGTGGAGGTCCTGGGCTCCGGGCGGCGCGGGCAGCCGCGCAACCCCGGGGCGGGCACCCGGGACCACGTGATCGTCGTCGGCCTCGGCAATGTCGGAACCCGCGTCGCGATCCAACTGCACGACATGGGCGTGCCGGTGGTCTGCATGGAGCGGGACCCGCAGGCCCGCGGCATCGCCGCCGTCCGGGCGCTGGGGATCCCGGTGGTGATGGGCGACGGTCCGTTCGAGCAGCAGCTGCGCCGGGCCCGGCTGAAGCACAGCCGGGCGCTGGTCGCCGTCAGCGGGGACGACGCCACCAACCTGGAGGCGGCCCTGGAGGCGCGCCACGGCAATCCCGACGTCCGGGTGGTGGTGCGGCTGTTCGAGGACGACTTCGCCAGTCACTTCTACAAGACGCTGGACAACGCGGCCTCCCGGTCGGTGTCCTACCTGGCCGCGCCCGCCTTCGCGGCGGCGCTGATGGGGCGCGAGGTGCGCGGGACGCTGTCGGTGCTCCGGCACGTGCTGCTGATCGCCGAGCTGAAGGTGGAGGACGGCAGTGGGCTGATCGGGCTGAACCGGCACGATCTGGAGGACCCGGGCGGCGTCCGGGTGATCGCCGTGCGCTTCGCCCACGGCGGGCAGCTGCTGTGGAACTTCCCGGACCGCACCCGGCAGCTCGCCCCGGGCGACGAGATCGTGGTCGCCGCCACCCGCAGTGGGCTCGCCCGGCTGAACACGGTGGCGGTGGAGGAGGACTGAGCGCGGCGGCCGGTCGCGAACGGCCTTCGGCGAACAGGCGACGGCTTTCGGAGGACGGATGACATCCGACAGATGACAGCGGACGGCTTTCAGTGGACAGAGTTCAGCGGACAGATTTCATCATCTGAAATCTGTCCGCTGCCCGTCGTCCGCGGCCTGTTGTCGCCTGCTGTCGCCTGCCGGACGGCCTCCGGTGTCAGCGGTTCTGGAACTCCGGCGGGCGCTTCTCGGCGAAGGCCGCCATGCCCTCCTTCTGGTCCGCCGTGGCGAAGGCCGCGTGGAAGAGCCGGCGCTCGAAGCGCACGCCCTCGGCGAGGGTCGTCTCGAAGGCGCGGTTGACGCTCTCCTTCATCATGATCGCGGCCGGGGTGGACATCGCCGCGATCGTCTCGGCGGTGGCGAGCGCCTCGGCGAGCAGCTGGTCCGCCGGGACGATCCGGGAGACCAGTCCGGCCCGCTCGGCCTCCTCGGCGCCCATCATCCGCCCGGTCAGGCACAGCTCCATGGCCTTCGCCTTGCCGACCGCCCGGGTCAGCCGCTGCGAGCCGCCGATGCCGGGGATCACCCCGAGCTTGATCTCCGGCTGTCCGAACTTCGCGGTGTCCGCCGCCAGCAGGATGTCGCACAGCATTGCCAGCTCGCACCCGCCGCCCAGTGCGAACCCGGCCACCGCCGCGACCACCGGCTTGCGCACGGCGCCGAGCCGGTCCCACGGACCCAGCCAGTCGTCCAGGTAGACGTCCGGGAACCGGTTGCCCTGCATCTCCTTGATGTCGGCGCCGGCCGCGAAGGCCTTCTCCGAGCCGGTGATCACCAGACAGCCGATCTCCGGGTCCCGGTCGAAGGCGGTCGCGGCGGCGACCACCTCGTTCATGAGCCGGGTGTTCAGCGCGTTGAGCGCCTTGGGCCGGTTGAGCGTGATCAGCCCCACCCGGCCCTTGCGCTCGACCAGGATCGTCTCGTAGGTCTCGGTCTCGGTCATCGCCGTCGACTCCCATTTCCGCTGCTCGGCGCCCGTGGGCGCGCCCTGACCACCCAACGATCTACGACGCGCCCCGCCTCGCGCCAGTCTTGGCATGCGAGACGCCGGTCACCAGGCGGTGGAGCGGGTGGACGCCGAGCCGTCAGAAGCGGACGCCGTAACGTTCCGCCGCCCGCCGTACGGTCTCCGCCTCGACCTCGCCCCGACGGGCCAGTGCGGCCAGCGCCGCGACCGTCACCGACTCGGCGTCCACCCCGAAGTGTCGCCGCGCCGCCGTACGGCTGTCCGAGAGGCCGAAGCCGTCGGTGCCCAGCGAGGTCCAGTCCTGTTCCACCCAGGGGCTGATCTGGTCCGGCACCGCGCGCATCCAGTCGCTGACCGCCAGCACCGGCCCGGGCGCCCCGGCCAGCGCCCGGGTCACATAGGGGACGCGGGTGGCCCCGTCGGTGCCGGCCGCCGCCCGCGCCAGGTCGGCCGCGTCGCAGTCCAGCGCCTCCCGGCGCAGTTCCGTCCAGGAGGGGGCGGACCAGACGTCGGCCGCCACGCCCCACTCCTCGCCGAGCAGCCGCTGCGCCGCCAGCGCCCAGCGCACGGCGGTGCCGGAGGCGAGCAGTTGGAGTCGCGGCGGGTCGGCGGGCAGGGCGGCGGGCAGGGCGGCGGCGTCCGCCGTGCGGTAGCGGTAGAGGCCGTGCAGGATGCCGTCCGCGACCTCCTCGCCAGCCGGGAGCGCGGGCTGCCGGAGCGGCTCGTTGTAGACGGTGAGGTAGTAGAACACGTCCTCACCATGGGGGTGTTGCGCGCTGCTGCCGTACATCCGGCGCAGGCCCTCGCGGACGATCACGGCCACCTCGTAGCCGAACGCCGGGTCGTAGCAGAGTGCGGCCGGGTTGGTGGAGGCGATCAACTGGGACTGTCCGTCGGCGTGTTGCAGTCCTTCGCCGGTCATGGTGGTGCGTCCGGCGGTGGCGCCGATCAGGAAGCCGCGGCCCAACTGGTCGGCCAGCGCCCACATCTGGTCGGCGGTGCGCTGCCAGCCGAACATCGAGTAGAAGATGTAGAACGGGACGACCGGCTCGCCGTGGGTCGCGTACGCGGTCGCGGCGGCGGTCATCGAGGCCATCGAACCGGCCTCGGTGATGCCCTCGTTGAGGATCTGGCCGGTCGCCGACTCCTTGTAGTGCAGCAACTGGTCGCGGTCGACCGGGTCGTAGGTCTGCCCGAGCGGGGAGTAGATCCCGGCGGTCGGGAAGAGTGACTCCATGCCGAAGGTGCGCGCCTCGTCCGGGACGATCGGTACCCACCGGTGGCCGGACGCCTTGTCCCGCATCAGGTCCTTGACCAGCCGGACGAAGGCCATGGTGGTGGCGATCTCCTGGCTGCCGGAGCCCTTGAACAGCGTTTCGAAGGGCTTCGCGGGCGGGGTGGGCAGCGGGGCGAAGCGCACCCGGCGGGCGGGTGCCGGTCCGCCCAGTGCGGCGCGGCGCCCGCGCAGGTAGCGGGCCTCCGGCGAGTCCGGGCCGGGATGGGCGTACGGGGGCAGTTCGTCGGCCAACGTGCTGTCCGGGATCGGGAGTTCGAGCAGGTCGCGCATGGCCCGGAACTCCGCTCCGGAGAGTTTCTTCATCTGGTGGTTGGCGTTGCGGGACTCGAAGCCGGGGCCGAGCGTCCAGCCCTTGACGGTCTGCACCAGCACCACCGTGGGCGCGCCCCGGTGCTCCAGCGCCGCGCGGTAGGCCGCGTACACCTTGCGCGGCTCGTGTCCGCCCCGGGAGGTGGCGACGGTCTCGATCAGCCGCCGGTCGTCCAGGGTGTCGGCGAGCAGCCGCAGTTCGGGCGAGCCGTGGAAGAGGTGCTCGCGGACGTACCCGGCGTCCGAGGCGGCATAGGTCTGGAACTGCCCGTCCGGCACCTCGCCCAGCCGGCGGACCAGCGCGCCCGTGGTGTCGCGGGCCAGCAGCTCGTCCCAGGCCTCGCCCCACAGCGACTTGACCACGTTCCAGCCGGCCGCCCGGAACCGGCGCTCCAGCTCCTGCACGATCTTGCCGTTGCCACGCACCGGCCCGTCCAGGCGCTGCAGGTTGCAGTTGACCACGAAGGTGAGGTTGTCCAGGTTCTCCCGGGCGGCCAGCGCGAGCGCGGCGGTGGACTCGGGTTCGTCCATCTCGCCGTCGCCGAGGAAGGCCCACACGTGCGAGCCGGAGGTGTCCTTGATCCCGCGTGCGCCCAAGTACCGGTTGAACCGGGCCTGGTGGATCGCCGAGAGCGGCCCGAGGCCCATCGAGACGGTCGGGAACTCCCAGAACCAGGGCAGCCTGCGCGGGTGCGGGTAGGAGGGCAGGCCGTCGCCGGCGGCCTCCTGGCGGAAGCGGTCCAGCTGGGCCTCGGAGATCCGGCCCTCCAGGAACGCGCGGGCGTAGACGCCGGGGGCGGCGTGGCCCTGGACGTACAGCTGGTCGCCGGAGCCGTCGGCCTCCTTGCCGCGGAAGAAGTGCTGGAAGCCGACCTCGTACAGCCAGGCGGCGGAGGCGTAGGTGGCCATGTGCCCGCCCAGGCCGCCGCGGTGGTTGCCCCTGGTCACCATGGCGGCGGCGTTCCAGCGGTTCCAGGCGGTGATCCGGCGCTCCATCTCCTCGTCGCCGGGGAACTCCGGTTCGGCGGCGGTGGGGATGGTGTTGACGTACGGGGTGTCCAGCAGCGGAGGGACGTCGAGCCGCTGCAGTTCGGCGTGCTCGACGAGGCGGCGCAGCAGGTGGGCGGCGCGGTTCGGGCCGCCGAAGTCGCGGGCGGCGTCGAGGGACGCGCGCCACTCCGCGATCTCCTCGGGGTCTTGGTCGGGAAGCTGGTCGAGCTGGGACACGGGTGGTTCCCCTTCGTCGGTGCGCTTCAGAGGCTCATATTCCGTGATGCGGAATAGTATTCCTCTCCATGGAACTACTTGGACGGTAGGGAGCGAGAGGGGGGTGCGTCAACCGCTACTGGTGGGTAGTTTGAGCGATGATCGATCATCTCTACACGAACTTTATGTGAGCGCGATGAGTCGGCACCCTGACGAGGGCGGGCTCAGTCGGAGCGTCGGCCGTCCTCGGGTCGACCGTCCTCGCGCCGGGCGTACTCCAGGACGTGCTCGGCCAGCAGCCGCCCGACCGCCGGGTCCTGCCGCCGGAAGGCCTCGATCAGCGGCCGGTGGTCGGCGGCGTTCTCGTGCAGCTCCGGCCGGACCTCGTGCAGCGACAGCACCGTCCACACCTCGACCCCGAGGCCCTCCCAGGTACGCAGCAGCGTCCCGTTGCCCGAGGCGGCCACGATCTCGCGGTGGAAGGCCACCCCGTGCCGGGCCTGGCCGAGCGCGTCGCCCGCCGCCGCGGCCGCCGCCATCCGCTCGGCGTGCCGCTCCAGGGCGGTGGTGTCCCCGGCCAGCCGGACCACCGCCGACTCTGCGGCCAGCCGCTCCAGCGCGGCCCGTACCTGGTAGACCTCGCGAAGCTCGGCCGGGCCGATCTCGCGCACCCGCACGCCCCGGTTGGGCTCGGCGTCGAGCAGCCCGAGCGTCTGGAGTGCGCGCAGCGCCTCGCGGACCGGTGCCTGGCTGACGTTCAACTCGGCGGCCAGGCGCCGCTCGACGATCCGGTCCCCGGGCTGCCAGCGGCCGTTCAGCAGGCCCTCCAGCAGCAGCCCGCGCACCTGCTCGCCCAGCGGCACCCGGGACAGCGGGTCGGTGTCCCCGGCCGGGGTCGGCGGCGGGACCGGGTGGTTCATGACGGGCTCCAGACGTGCCGGTGGAGG
>NZ_JBIVVI010000356.1:0-7416 GCF_044757675.1 Kitasatospora sp. NPDC091257 | reverse complement strand
GTCCCCGGGAGGGAACGCCTCGGTGGAGACCGGTGTGACCGGTGCGACCGGTGCGACCGGTTCGCTCAGCGGGTGCCGAGGCGGTCCGGGGCCGGGCGCGGGGCGGCCACCGGGGCCGCGGCGGTGTCCGGCCCCGTCGTGGTCGGTGCCGTCGTGGTCGGAGCGGCCGGGGTGGGGCGCAGAGGCCACCAGAGGGAGCGGCCGAGGAGGGCGGCCAGGGCCGGGACCACGCCGAGCGAGAGGACCAGGGCGGAGAGCAGGATGCCGAGGGTCAGCGAGAAGGCGATCTGCTCGCTGCCCGGGGTGGTCGCCAGGGTGGCGAAGGAACCGGCCAGGACGAGACCGGCCGTGGCGACGGCCGGCGCGGTGTGCCGGACGGCGCGGGCCACGGCGTCGCGGGGCGCACCGGGCCGCCGCATCTCCTCACGGATGCGGTCGGTGACGAGGATGTTGTAGTCGGTGCCCAGGGCGACGACGAACAGGAACAGCACCAGCGGGAGGGTGAAGGCGACGCCCGGCTCGCCCAGGCCGTGCTGGAACAGCAGCGTGGCGGCGCCGAGGGTGGCGGCGAACCCGAGGCCGACGGCGAGCATCAGGACCACCGGGGCCAGCAGGCTGCGCAGGAGCAGCAGCAGGATCAGGGCGATCAGGGCGGCCGCGACCGGGAAGACCACGGTCAGATCGTGGTCGACGGCGGTGGAGATGTCGGCGAAGACCGCCGCCGTGCCGCCGACGTGGGCGCTGGTTCCGGGCGGGGTGTGCGCGGCGACCGCGGCACGGACCGGGCCGGAGGCCAGGTCGCGGGCCCGCTGGCTCTGCGGCTCGGCGTTCAGGTAGACCTCGATCCGGGCGGCGCGGTGGGCCTCGTCGAGGACGGTCCGGCCCACCTGGCCGACGCCCTCGACCCCGGTCAGGGCCCGGGAGAGGCCGTCGAACCGGCCGGCGTCGAGGGTGCCGCCGTCCTGGGCGACGAGGTAGACGGTCGTCGGGTCGGAGACGCCGGCCGGCAGGGCGCGGGAGATCTCCGCGGCGGTGGCCGCCGCCGCCGTCGTGGAGCCGTCCGCCAGGCTGTAGTCCATCCGCAGCCCGGCCGTGCCGGCGGCCAGCGCGCCGAGCAGGGCGACGGAGGCCGCCAGCAGCACCAGCGGCCGGCGGGCGACGAGGCCGCCGAAACGGGCGGCGACGCCCTCACGCGGAACCCGCCGCAGACCGCGCGAGGGCCAGAACATCCCGCGGCCGCAGGCGGCGAGCAGGGCGGGCATCAGGGTGAGGCTGCCCAGCAGCATGACCAGCACCGCGACGGCGATGGCCGGGCCGAGCGAACGGAACTGGCCGAAGGTCGCCACGCCCAGGGTGGCGAAGGCGGCGACGATGGTCAGCGCCGCGGAGGTGATCGCGGTGCCCACCCGGCCCGCCACCTCGGCGGCCGCCTCCCGGGCGGGCTGGTCGGGCCGCGCCCGCAGGTGCTCGCGGAACCGGAAGAGCAGGAACAGCAGGTAGTCGACGCCGATGCCGAGCAGGACCACGGAGATCAGGCCCGGGGTGGAGGCGTCCAGCTTCAGACCGGCGAGCGCCGCCGCACCCGCCACGGCTCCGCCGGCCACGCCGCCGATCACGGCGACCGCGAGCAGCGGCAGCACGGCCGCGAGCACGCTGCGGAACACCAGCACGTTGAGCAGGACGATCAGCACCGTGACGAGGGCGCTGCCGATCATCGCGGCGGTCCGGTTGGCGTCGGCGCTGTCGGCGGCCTGGGCCAGGCCGCCGGTGAACCCGGTGCGCATCCCGAGGTCGGCGAAACGCGCGCGGGCGTCGTCCCGGAAGGCCTTGTAGACGCCCTGCACCCCCTCCTCCGTCGCGTTGCCGGTCAGCTCGACCGAGAGCAGTTCGAAGGTCCGGTCGGGCGCCACCATGGCGGGCGCGATCCGGGGCGTCTGGGAGTGGTCGGGCACGAGGAACTTCGGCTCGTCCTCCTTCCTCGGCATGACGACCCGGCGCTCGGCGAGCTTCGCCGCCTCGGCCTCGACCTTCTGCTGGTCGGCGGCGGTGAGCGCCCCGCCGTCGGTCCGGGCGACCAGCACCGTGACCGTGGTGGCGTCCGGCTTCACGCCGAAGTTGTCCTCGGCGATGCGCAGCGCGGCGGCCGAGTCGTAGCTGCGCGGCAGGAAGTCCCCGCTCTGGGACCCGGTCACCCGGGACATCAGCATCGGTGCCAGGAGGCTCAGCCCCATGCCCAGCACCGCCCAGACGGCGATGACCTTCCACGCGTGTCTGGTGGAGAATCCGGTCAGTGCGCGGATCACGATTCCTCCGGCTGATGGACGCGAACGTCGGTGTCGGCGCCGGGGGTTCCCGGCCTGTCTCCAGACCATCAGGGCGAGGGGGTCCCGGGCGTCCGGGCAGCGGACGATCCGCGCCGGGGCCCGCGGTCCTCCACCTGGGACGGAACCAGGACCGTGGTCCTGGTCCGCCCTCCCGGCGTCGGCCGCGGGGACCACGTCCGGGCCGGCGGGCCGGTGCCAGAATGGCTGCGTCAGTGATCAGCCGGGAGGACCAGATGGACGGGCGTCAGCACGCCGGGGCGGCCACGGGTACGGACGGCCCGCCGGGGGAACGGACGGCGAACGGCGTCGACGGGCGGCCGGGGCGGTGGAGGGACGGGCTGCCGTGGACCCAGGGCGACGCCCTGGTGGCCGTCGGCGCCGGCACGGTCGACCTGGTCGGGTACCTGCTCCTCGGTCGGATCGCCGAGGGCCAGGGCATCACCGTTCCGGTCTTCGTCCTGGTCGCCCTCTCGGGCCTGCCGCTGCTCGCCCGGCGCAGCCGCCCGGTGCCGGCGCTCGCCGCCGTCCTGGTGCTCCAGACGGCCGTCGAGCTCTCCACCGCCCCGGCCGGCACCCGCTTCGGCGCCGTCCTGACCGTCGCCCTGTACTCGGTCGGCCGCAACTGCACCGTCCCGGTCACGGTGGCCGCCGGCGCGGCGACGGCGGTGGTCACGCCGCTGAGCCAGGGCCACTTCCACTCCCTGACCTGGGAGGGGGTCATCGCCGCGCCCTTCTCCGCCGCCCTGGTGGGCGGCGCCGGTCTGGCGGTCTCGCGCTGGCAGCGGGAGGTGGCCGCCAACCGCCAACTGCTGGCAGACCGCGCGGTCGCCGAGGAGCGCCGCCGCATCGCCCGGGAGCTGCACGACATCGTGGCCCACCACATCACCACCATGCAGCTGATGGCCGGCGGTGCCCGGGCCAACCTCGGCAGGCCGGAGGTGGTCCGGGACGCCCTGGTCACCCTGGAGTCCTCGGGACGGCTGGCCCTGCGCGAGATGCGCCAGCTGCTGAACGTCCTGCGGACCGGCGACGAACCGGACACCGCCCCGCCGTTGCCCCAGCCCGGGGCGGACGAACTCGACCGGCTGGTGGACGAGTCCTGCCTGGCCGGGCTGTCGACCGAGTTCACCGTCGACGGGCCCCGGCGCCCGCTGCCGCCCACCGTCGGCCTGACCGTGTTCCGGATCGTCCAGGAGGGCCTCACCAACGCCCGCAAGTACGCCGGCCCCGCCCGGGCCTCCGTCCGCCTGGCGTACCACCCGGACCGGGTCACCGTCGAGGTGCGGGACGACGGCGTCGGCGCGCCCCCGCCGGAGTGCGCCCCGGGTGCGGGCCGGGCGGGGTACGGCCTGATCGGCATGCGCGAGCGCGTCGCCCTGCACGGCGGCACCCTGGAGACCGGCCCGCGGCCGGGCGGCGGCTTCGCCGTGGTGGCCGAGCTGCCGCTGAGCTCCGCCGAATCGTCCGAGGCGGCCGTCCAGCACGGCGGGGCGGGCCGATGACCGACCCGACCAGCCGTGCCGACGGCAACGCCGACGACACCGGCACCGGCACCGGCACCGGCACCGCCGACGGCAACGGCGCCGGACCCGCCCCGGCGATCAAGGTGCTCATCGTCGACGACCAGCCGCTGGTCCGCCGCGGCCTGTCCCTGATCCTCTTCCCCGACCCGTCCTTCGAGGTGGTCGGCGAGGCCGAGGACGGGGAGCGGGCCGTCGCCGCCGCCCTCCGGCTGCGCCCCGACGTCGTGGTGATGGACATCCGGATGCCCGTCCTGGACGGCGTCGGCGCGACCGGGGAACTGGCCCGCGTCCTGCCCGGCTGCCGGGTGCTCGCCCTCAGCACCTTCGACATGGACGAGTACGTGGTGGCCGCGCTGCGCGCCGGTGCCCACGGGTTCCTGCCCAAGGACGTCTCCCCGGAGGAGCTGGCCACGGCGATCCGGACCGTGCACGCCGGGGAGGCGGTGGTCGCTCCGAGGCTGCTCACCCGGCTGATCTCCGCCTACGTCCGGACGCCGGGCGCCACCGCCGCGCCGCCGCCGGCCGCCACCGGCACGGGCGACCTCACGCCCCGGGAGGTCGAGGTGTGGCGGCTGATCGCCACCGGCCTCGACAACACCGCGATCTCACTGGCCCTGGACATCAGCGTGTCGACGGTGAAGAACTACATCACCAGCATCTTCGGCAAGCTCGACGTCCGGGACCGCGCCCAGGCGGTCATCGCGGCCTACGAGTCCGGCCTGGTCACCGCCCGCACCGGGAACGGCGACCAGGCCGGAGGGCGCGCCTAGACGAACGGCCGACGAGGCACATCTCTCGTAAGTCCACCGGACCGGCAGCGACTTGAGGCCGTTCTGGAAGTTGGAGACCAGGTGCCGCGGCGGCCGGCCCGGGACCGGCGCGAGCCCGGGGAGCCGCTCGATCAGCCGGCGCAGCATCGATCGCAGCTGGAGCCGGGCGAGTTGGGCACCGAGGCAGAAGTGCGGGCCGTGGCCGAAGCTCACGTGGTCGTTCGGGCTGCGGGTGATGTCGAAGCGGTCCGGCTCGGGGAACACCTCCGCGTCCCGGTTGGCGGAGGCGTGGTAGACCACCACCTTGTCGCCCCGCCGGATCGTCCGGCCGCCCAGCTCCACGTCCCGCGTCGCCGTGCGGCGGAAATCCGTCACCGGCGCCCAATGGCGCAGCATCTCCTCGACGGCGGAGGGCACCAAGCCAGGGTTCGCGCACAGCAGTTGGTACTGCTCCGGGTGGCTGAGCAGGGTGTACAGGCCGCCGGGCAGGCCGTTGCGGACGGTCTCGTTCCCGGCGACGGCGAAGAGGAAGAACATGGTCTCGAACTCCTCGGCCGTCAGCCCCGCTTCGAGCGTCCTGGAGAGCAGGCCGCCCGGGGCGGGCCGCCGGGCCAGGCCGTGGGCGTAGGCGAACATGTCCGCCAGCGCGGCGCGGGAGCGGGGGTTGACCGGGCGGCCGTCCGGGGCGGTCCGGGTGGTGGGGCGGTGGGCGAGCGCGGCACGGCCGAGCTCGGTGAGTGCGGCCGGCTCCACGGTGCTGGAGTGGGCGTAGTCGGCGTCCTGGTAGCCGATCACCCGGTTCGCCCAGTCCAGCAGCAGCAACCGGTCCTGCTCCGGCACGCCCATCACCCGGGCCAGTGTCCACACCGGCAGGTCGGCGGCGAGCGGGACGAAGTCCGCGCGACCGGCCGGCCGCACCTCCTCGATCAGCTCCCGCACCCGGCCGTCGACCGCCTCGGCCAGCTCCGCGAGGGCGCGCGGGGTGAACGCCGCGGCGACGATCCGGCGCAGCCGGGAGTGGTCGGGCGGGTCCTGGTTGAGCATCATCGCCCGGGCGAACTCCAGGTCCGCCGGGGTGTCGGGGTCGCGGATCTGGGTGGCGCCCAGGTGCGAGGAGAACAGTTCGGGGCTGCGCAGCACGTGCTTGACGTCCGCGTGCCGCAGCACCGCCCAGTACCCGGGGCCTCCGGGCCACCCGCCGACCGGAGGCTCCTCGACCCAACAGACGGGAACGGACTCGCGGAGGTTCCGCAAGAGTTCGTGAGGAACGCCGTGGGCGTAGGTGTCCGGGAGGAAGATCTGGTTGACGTACGCCTGATCGAGGGTCACATGGACGGACGGTACGTCAGGGTCATCACGATGTCATGGACGGTGAAAAGGTGTTCGAGTTCAACGGGATGGTCGGTCCGGACGCTCGCTGCCTCGACGGCGGCGGCGAGCGCTGGACCACGCAGCCGGCCGGCGGGGCCACGACGGGCCACGCGGCGGCCGACCGGTTCCGGCCCGCCACCGAGGACGAGGCCGGACAGGCGCTCGGCGGCGGCCGGAGCCGCGAGGCGCGCACGTTCTGCTAGGCACGGTTCGATGCCGGCGGCGAGCGCGGCGGGGAGGCCGGTGACGAGGGCGCGGAGGGCCGGGCCTTCCATAATGGTGCCCATTCAACACGCGGGGCGGTGGGGGCGAGCAGGTGCAGGGCTGGCAGGTCAGGAACGGCATCGAGAACAGCACGGTCAACGGCAGCACCTTCCAGGCGCGCGAACTGACCGTCCACCAGTACGCCGCGCCGGCCGCCGACGTGCGGTGGCCGGTGGTGATCGGGCGGATCCCGCCCAGGGCGACGGCGTTCCAGCCCCGGGCGGAGCTGCGCCGGGCCATCGACGAGGCCCGCGGGGAGTACGGGACGGTCGTGCTGAGCCAGGTGCTGGCGGGCGGTGGCGGCGTCGGCAAGTCGCAGCTCGCGGCGCACTACGCGCGCGCGGCCGTCGAGGCGGGCACCGACCTGGTGCTGTGGGCCGACGCGGCCGAGCCGTCCGCCGTGACCGACCTGTACGCCCGGGCCGCCGTGGAGCTCCGGGTGCCCGGGGCGAGCGGCGAGGCCGAACAGGACGCGGAGCGCTTCCTCGCCTGGCTGGCCGTCACCGAGCGGGGCTGGCTGGTCGTCCTCGACAACACCACCGAGCACACTCCCGAGGAGCTCTGGCCCGTCACCAGCCGGGGCGGACGCGGACGGGTCATCGCGACCACCCGCCACCGGGGAGCCGCCAGTACGGGCGGCGACCGGACCCTCGTGGACGTCACCACGTACTCCCCCGCCGAGTCCGCCGCCTACCTCGGCGAGCGGCTGGAGCGGGCCAAGTGCGCCCGCTTCCTCGACGAGCACGCGGAGGAGCTCGCCGAGGCGCTGGGCCACCTGCCGCTCGCGCTGGCCCACGCGGCCGCCTGCATGGTCAACACCCGGCGCGGCTGCGGCCGGTACCTGGAGCTCTTCCGCGACCGCTCCCGCAGCCTGGACGCCGTTCTGCCGGCCCGCTCCGGTGCCGACGGCTACCGGGGGCCGGTCGCGGCGGCGCTGCTGCTGGCCCTCGACGCGGCGCAGCAGGAGGAGCCGGTCGGGCTCGCCGGGCCGGTCCTCCGGTTGGCGGCGCTGCTCGACCCGGCCGGGCATCCGCAGGAGCTCTGGGGCACCGAGCCGGTGCTGGAGCATCTCGGCAGGGTCCGCGGCGCGCCCGTCACGGCCGACGACGCGATGGAGGCGCTCGCGCTCCTGCACAACTACAGCCTCGTCACCCTCACCGAGAC
>NZ_JBIVVI010000355.1:0-7418 GCF_044757675.1 Kitasatospora sp. NPDC091257 | reverse complement strand
CGACTGGGACGTCGAGGAGCGCGCCCGCGCCACCCTCGACCGGCTCGGCCTCCACCGCCTCGGCCTCGACCGCACCACCGGCGAACTCTCCGGCGAACTCGGCTACCTGCCACAGGGACTGACGCTCGACACCACATTGCGGGTGGACGAGGCGCTCGGCGTCCGCGGCGCCCGTGAGGCCCTGCACGCCATCGAGTCCGGCGACACCGACCAGCGCCACTTCGACGTGATCGGCGACGACTGGGACGTCGAGGAGCGCGCCCGCGCCACCCTCGACCGGCTCGGCCTCCACCGCCTCGGCCTCGACCGCACCACCGGCGAACTCTCCGGCGGCGAGGTGGTGCTGCTGCGGCTGGCCGCCCTGCTGATGGCCCGCCCCGACGTCCTGCTGCTCGACGAGCCCACCAACAACCTCGACCGGGCCGCCCGCGAGCGGCTCTACGAGACGGTGGCCGGCTGGAACGGCGTGATGCTGATCGTCAGCCACGACCGCGAACTGCTCCGGCACGTCGACCGGATCGCCGACCTTCGGGACGGCGAAGTCACCTGGTACGGCGGCGACTTCGACGACTACGAACGCACCCTCGCGGCCCAGCAGGAGACGGCCGAGCGGCTGCTGCGCAACGCCGAGGCCGACGTCCAGCGCCAGAAGCGGGACTTGGCCGAGGCCCGCGTCCGGCTGGACCGCAGCGCCGCGTACGGCAAAAAGCGCTCGGTCACCCGCAACGACCCGCACATCTTCGCCGGGATGCTCAAGCGCAAGGGCCAGGAGACGGCCGGCCGCCTCCAGGGCATGCACACCGAGCGACTGGAGGAGGCCAGGGCGCGGCTCGGCGTGGCCGAGGAGGCGGTGCGGGACGACGCCGAGATCCGGATCGACCTGCCGCGCACCGCCGTCCCGGCCGGCCGTACCGTGCTCACCCTGGACAAGGTCCGGCTGCCCTACGGCGCCACCGCCGACCTCGACCTGCGCGGGCCCGAGCGGATCGCCCTGGTCGGCCGCAACGGCGCCGGCAAGTCCACCCTGCTGCGCACCATCGCGGGCGAACTCGCCCCGCTGGCGGGGGAGGTCATCACCCCGGTGCCGCTGCGGTACCTCCCGCAGCGGCTCGACCTGCTGGACGACGAGCGCTCGGTCGTGGAGAACGTCAAGCTGTTCGCCCCCGGCACCGGGGACAACGCGGTCCGCGCCCGGCTCGCCCGCTTCCTGTTCCGCGGGGCCCGGGCCGACCGGCCCGCCGCCACCCTCTCGGGCGGCGAGCGCTTCCGCGCGACACTGGCCGCCCTGCTGCTGGCCGACCCGCCGCCGCAGTTGCTGCTGCTCGACGAGCCGACCAACAACCTGGACCTCGCCAGCGTCCGCCAGCTCACCCAGGCGCTGGCCGCCTACCGGGGGGCGCTGATCGTGGCCAGCCACGACCTGCCGTTCCTGCGCGGCCTGGGGCTCACCCGGTGGCTGGAGCTGGACGGCGAACTGCGGGCGGTGGAGCCGATGTAGCGCCTGGCATCGCTGCCGTGCCTGCCGTTGTTACTCCCGGTCGCCCTGGGCGCCCTGGTCGGCCCGGTTGCCCTGGGCGTCCTGCCGGCCCTGGGTGTCCTGTCGGCCCCGGGCGTCCTCGACGAGCATCCGGCGGGCCGTGCTCAGGGCCGAGTCCCTGAGCACGGCCAGCTCGTCCGGGGTGAACACCGGGGTGCGGACGTTCGGCGGGATGCCCGGTCCGTCGAAGGTGCCGCCGTTCCGGGTGAGGTACTTCTCGTTCGGCAGGCCGACCATCAGGTCCGGCGAGAGCTTCTTGATCATCACGTCGGAGAAGACGCCCTGGGTGTTCTCGCCGACCCGCAGCACCTTGGGGGAGCGGCCCATCATGGCCTGGGTGAAGGTCTCCGCCGCACTGGTGGAGATCGAGGAGGTGAGCACCGCCACCGGGCCGTTGAAGCGCGTGCCCGCCGAGGGGTGCACGGTGACCGGCTCGGGCCGGGTGAACTTCGCCGGGTCGGCCGGGTCGTTGCGCGCCACCTTCCGGTAGGCGACGTAGGGGCGGTCGGTGAGCCGGGCGGCGATGTGCAGCCCGAGCGCGTCCGAGCCGCCGCCGTTCAGCCGCACGTCGACGACCAGTCCGGCCGGGCGGTCCGGGCCGGCCAGCAGGGCGTCCAGCGCGCGGTCCAGCTCGTCGAGCTGGCTTTGGTGGCCGCCCGCGGCGTACCTGCCGAAGCTGCTCACCCGGAGGTAGCCGATGCCGTCGGGGAGCCGGCCCACGCCGAGCCGGCCGTTGGCGAAAGGCTGCTCCGGACCGGTGAGCCGGGCGGCCGAGGCCTGCCGGGCGCGGGCGGCCAGCTCCTCGGTCTCCTCGGTCGACCCGGGCCGCTGCCCGCCGAAGACCAACTCGGGGTGCCCGTCGACCACCCGGGCCAGTGAGGTGTGGGCGTCGCCGAGCGGGCGGAGCATGTCCACGAGGACGGCCTGCAACTGGTCGACGGTCGTCGTCGGGGTGATCGTGCGCCGCTTCTCGTCCCGGACGGCGTGCCAGTCGATGCCCTTGGCGGCGAAGAAGGGGTAGTTCTCCTCGAAGTTCTCCCAGAACCGGTCGAAGACCGCGAGCGGGTCGTTCGCAGCCGGCGTGGCGCACAGCGGCGGCAGGGCGTCCAGACGGTTGAGCGTCTTGCTGCCGACCCCGCCCTCCTCGTGCTCCACCGCTCGGTTCCGGCCCCGGGGGGTGAGCGTCAGGGCGTTGTCGCCCATGCCGTAGCGGGTGGTGCCGTCCGGTCCGGGTGCCGCGGTCCGCGTCCCGGTGATCCACCCCGGCACGCAGCTGTGCGCCGTCACGTCGTAGGTGGTGAGCCGGTCCCCGGAGACCGCGACCAGCAGGCCGTAGCCCTCCGTCCGCCAGACCCCGTCCAGCGGGTTCGCCCGCCCTTCCTGGGCCGCGGCCGCCCCCGGCGCCGCCAACCCCACCGCCGCCGCGAGCGCCACCGCCGCGGCCGCCGCCCTGCCCGTGCTCCTGCGTGTCATCTCCGGCCTCCGCCGAACCCCGGTCTCCCCCGCGGAACCCCTCCGCCACCGCTCCCGGCCGACGCTAGGGCGGGCCCCACCGTCGGGGCGTCATCCGGCGAGCCGCACCCGCTTCCTCCTGCGGGCCCATCCGCTTCCTCCTCAGGGCCCATCCGGGGCAGGGAGGAATGGTCCCCGGTGGTCTCGACAGCGGACCGGTGCGCCGTCGGGCAGGAGTTCGCCGAGGCTGAAGGTCGCCGAGGCTGAAGGTCTCTGCGGCGGACGGGCGTCAGGCCTGCGGCGCGGGCCGCAGCCGGCCCGCGATCCGGGTCCCGAGCCGGTCCAGTCCGACGACGAGGGCGGCGAGCACCACGAACTCGACGGTCAGCAGGGCGATCTGGCCCCAGACGTAGCCGTAGCCCTTGGTGGTCGGGTCGAAGAAGAAGTAGGGGTAGGGCATCGGGTAGTCGTCGAACAGCGCGTTGCGGGCGAGCACGATCGCCGCGTAGCCGAGCGGGAAGCCCAGCCAGAGCGGTATGTCCTTCCAGGCCGCGGCGTTGCGGGGCTTGAGCACCAGCCAGTCGACGATCACCATGACCGGCGTCACGTAGTGCAGGAAGAACGACGACCAGTGCGCCAGCCTGTTCGGCCCGCTCACCAGCCCGGGCAGCGGGTTGGCGCCGTGTTCGAGCAGGATGTGCGAGACCAGCCCGGTGATCAGGATGTACAGCGTGGCGGCGCCGCGCAGCCGGGGCGCGGGCGCGTCCACGATGCCGCGCTTGAGCATCCAGTACACCGCGCCGATGAAGTAGCCGAACACGATCACGTTGCTCTGCACGGTGAAGTAGACCAGCGGCGCGGTTCCGAGGATCAGGCCGAGGCCCGCCGAGAGCACGATGCCCATGCGCCACCACAGCGCGGGCCGGGTCCGGACAGTCATGCGGCCACCAGTTCGTTCCAGGCGATACGGGAGGTATCGGAGGTTTTCGGGGGAAAACCGCACTCTACTCGCTGGTGACGATCGGGTGGAATCCACGTTCGATTTGCGCGGCGCCGAGGAAGCGGTTTGAGCGGGTGTCAGCCCGGCAGCACGAAGCCCGACTCGTACGCCGCGATGACCGCCTGGGTGCGGTCCCGGGCGCCCAGCTTGGCCAGCACGCTGCCGACGTGCGTCTTCACCGTCTCCGGGCTCACCACCAGTTGCCGTGCGATCTCGCCGTTGCTGAGCCCGGTGGCCATCAGTCGCAACACCTGGCCCTCCCGCTCGGTCAGCCGCCGGATCGGCCCCCGGCCCGCCCGGTCCGCCCGCTCGGCCTCCCGGCGCCGGTCCGCGCCGTGGCGCAGCGCGAGTTCGCGGACGGCCGCCGGGAACAGCAGCGAGTCGCCGCGCGCGACCAGCCGCACCGCCTGCACCATCTCCTCCGCCCGGGCCCGCTTCAGGAGGAACCCGGCGGCGCCCGCGCGCAGCGCGTCGTACACGTGGTCGTCGTGCTCGAAGGTGGTGACGACCAGGATGCGCGGCGGCGCGGCCATCCCGTTGACGAGCTGTTCGGTGGCCCGGATGCCGTCGATGCCGGGCATCCGGACGTCCATCAGCACCACGTCGGGGCGCAGTTCGCGCACCAGCGGGACGACCTCGGCGCCGTCGGCGGCCTCGCCGACCACGGTGAGGCCCGGTTCGCTGTCGATCACCACCCGCAGGCCCAGGCGGACCAGCCGCTCGTCGTCCGCGATCACCACCCGGATGCTGTCCGCGGCCCGGCCCACGCCTTCGTCCGCACCTTCGTGCTCGTTCACGTCGTCCCTCCCACCGGCAGCCAGACGGCCAGCCGCCACGTCGTTCCGTCCTCGCCGGGCCCCGCCGTGCTGCCGCCGTGCAGGGCCGCCGCCCGTTCCGCGATCCCGCGCAGTCCGCGTCCGCCGCCGGGGCGGCTCGGCCGGGCGGGGCCGAGCGGGTTGGTCAGCTCGATCTCCAGCCGGTCGCCGGCCAGCCCGACCCGGAGCCTGGCCGGCGCGGGCCCGGCGTGCCGCAGCACATTGGTCAGGCCCTCCTGCACGATCCGGTACGCCTCGCGGGAGACCGCCGCGGGCAGGTCGCCCAGCCCGGGCGCCAGCTCGCCGTCCACCGCGACCCCGGCCCGGCCGAGCTGGCGCAGCAGGTCGTCGAGCCCGCCGAGGGTGGGCCCGGACGGCTCGGCGGCCTCCGGGTCCTCCTCGCGCAACAGCCCGAGGACGGCGTCGAGTTCGGCGACGGCGCCCCGGGCGGTCTCCTCGATCGCCGCGAGCGCCTCGGCGGCGAAGTCCGGGTTGCTGCGCAGCACCCGGGCGGCGGCCGAGGCCTGGATGCCGACGGCGCTGAGCGCGTGCCCGACCGAGTCGTGCAGCTCGCGGGCCAGCCGGTTGCGCTGGGCGAGCACGGTGGCCCGGCGCTCGGCGGCGGCCACCCGCTCCTCGGGGGTCGGGCCGAGCAGGACGGGCGCCCAGCGGGCGAGCAGCGCCCCGCAGGCGGCGTTGGTGCCGACGATCAGCAGCAGCACGCCGAGGCCGAGGGCCGGGCCGGTGACCAGCCAGCCGGGGAAGTGCCGCTCCCACATCCGGACGAACTCCCTGGTCCCCGCGAAGCCGAGGACCAGGACCACCGCGAAGGGGGTGCCGGCCAGCGTCATCCCGGCGACCACCCCGCCGAACAGGACGTGCAGCACGTACCAGAGCGCGGTGCGTCGGCGGGCGGTCCAGGAGCGGGCCGGTCCGGTGGCGAGGTCCTCCGGCCGGGCCACCGCGCACAGCGCCCGCGCGGCCGCGCCCTCCAGGCCCCGCACCGTCGGCACCAGCGCGGTGACCGCGGCCATCGGCAGCGAGGTGAGCAACGACAGGACGTACATCAGCAGTTGGCGGGCGGGTGACTGGTCCGGGTCGAGCGCCCCGTACAGCACCACCGACAGCATCCAGTACGGCATCAGCAGCGCGCCGCCCAGCACCAGGTGCACCCAGCGCAGGCGGGCCCGACGCCCCAGCGCGGCCCCCGCCGCACGCCGCAACCGGCGGCCCACCCCCGTGATCACCCGCGCGACTCTACGGCAGCGGCGCGCCGGCGGGCGCCCCATTCGGTCAACGCCGTCGCCCCGACCGCCAGGACCAGCACCGAGGCCACCACCTGGGCGCTCTGCACCAGGGGTGTCAGCCCTGGCACGGCCGTCCGCAGTTCGGTCACCCGGGTCGTCGTCACCCCGAAGGCCACCAGCTGCCAGCCGCCCCAGCCGAACAGCGAGCCGGCCGCCGTCCACACCACCAGCAGCGGCCCGAGCACCCGGCGCCCCGGCCGGATCCGGAAGACCAGGACCAGCAGCGCCGCCGCCGCGGCCACCGCCATCACCGCGGCCACCCCGTCCATCACCGCCACGCCCCGGCTCCGGGCCTCGGCCATGTCCCGCGGAAGTCCGGCGGTGCCGCCGAGTGCCCAGTAGGCGCGGACCGCCGCGACGCCCGCGGCGAGCAGCGCGGCGACGCAGGCGAGGACGCGCTGCACGGTCAGGGTGGGGGAGCCGGGCAGGTCACCGATCCGCTCCCGCAGCAGCCCGGCCCAGCGCTGTCGGGCGTACAGGGCGAAGGCGGTGAGCAGGGCGAGGCCCTGGACGGCGAAGCCGCCGTACACGACGAGGAAGACCCAGTCGCCGATGCCCTTGTCGTCCGGGTCGCCGTGCTCCGGCCCGAGCACCAGGACGCTCAGCAGGTACAGCGGCAGTGCGATCAGGATCGTGCCGAGCAGCCCGGTCGCCACCCACATCGGGAACGCCACCAGTCCGGCCGGTGCCCGCCGCCCCCACGGCCGGGCGAACGCCAGCGCCAGCGCCACGGCGATCGCGTCCATGCCGAAGGTCAGCAGGTTCACCAGCCACAGCCGGTCCATCTCACCGGGGGCGTCCGACCCCACCGGGTGCCCGGTCAGCCAGAGCAGCTTCAGCGTCAGGTACGGCCCGGTCGCCGCCACCGCCGTCCACGCCGCCCCGGTCCGCACCGCGTGCTCGTTGATCCTCATGCCCCCACCGTCCCGCCGGGCCCCGCCCCGGGGCCTCCGCCCACGGTGCGATCCCGCTCCCCCCGGCGGGGGATCTCCGGCTCAGGCCGGTGCGAGGGCCGGGGCCATCCGGTGGATCACCCGGTCCTCCTCGTCGGTGCGGCCGTCCGGGTCGGCGACCAGCCCGAGCCGCTCGGCGAGCCGGCGCGAGGGCAGGTTGTCCGCGTGGATCAGGGCGATCACCGGGATGCCGGGGTGGCGCGGCAGCCCCTCGGCCATCGCCGCCCGGGCCGCCTCCGCCGCGTACCCCTTGCCCCAGGCGAACGGCCGGAACCGGTAGTAGAGGTTGAACACCCGCTCCCCGTCCAGGGTGTGCAGGTAGAGCCCGGCGAACCCGATCACCGCCCCCGGGTC
>NZ_JBIVVI010000354.1:0-7426 GCF_044757675.1 Kitasatospora sp. NPDC091257 | reverse complement strand
CCCTCCCGAGCGCGGCACACTGTCGTGGTCAATGGTCATCAGCGCACGATCTCCCCTGCTGTGTGCCCGGGGTGACGGTGCCCCGGCACCGGCTGGCGCGGGGCTGCCGTCCCGGCCCGGTGGGCGCGGTCCTGACAGCGCCTGCTGCCGCTGGCGGCTTCCGGATGTCCGGTGGCGGGGCCGATTGCGAAGGAACCGGTCACGAAGGAGTCGGTCGCACGGAGCTCAGCCGTGAATTCCCGGCATGAAATCAGAACGAAGCAGGCAAAATCCGACAATACAGAACCGGGCCGTACGGAGCGGAAGTTGACTTGCCGATTCATTCCAGCCGCCCATTAATAGGTATTTCGGATTTAATGCCTCGCCTCCGCATCCAGTTGAGGGTGCGAATACGACAACACCGGAAACGGCGGGCATTCACGGCATGTGAAACGATCAGATCCGCTCTGGGACACGGGCCCGGCGGCGCCCCGACGCCGGGCCCGCACCCAGCAGGTGACGGTAGAGAACGTCCACCTGTTCGACCACGGTGCGCACGTCGTGCCGACCGATCACGTGGTCGCGCAACCGGGCACCGCGGCGCTCGCATTCGATCGAATCGGACAGCGCGTCCCCCATTCGGGCGGCGAGGGCCCGCGCGTCCTCGGGCGGGACCACCGCCCGCGCGAGCTCGGACGGCGGCAGGCACTCCCGGGCACCGGGCACATCGGTCAGCAGCACCGGACGGGCGGCCGCCATCGCCTCCAGCGGGGCCAGCGCCATCCCCTCCCAGCGCGAGGGCAGCACCACCAGATCGGCCGCCGCCAGCCACGGGCGCGGATCCGGCACGTCCCCGACCAGCCGGATCCGGGCGGGCTCGGCGGTCTGCCGGACCAGCTCCGCCACCCGCTGCTCCTCCGGCCCGCCGCCGACCAGCGCCAGCCGGGCCCGCGGCACCCGGCGCAGCACCTCCGGCCAGGCGGCCAGCAGCACGTCCTGGCCCTTCTGCCGGCACAGCCGCCCGACGCACACCGCGAGCGGGGCGTCCAGGTCCAGACCGAGCGCGATCCGGGCGGCGCGGCGGTCGGCGGGCGCGTAGTGGCGCACGTCCACGCCGTTGGGCACCACCGCCCAGTCGGCGTGCACCCCCGCCGCCACGCCGTCGGCCCGCTCCTGGACACTGACGCACAGCACCCGGTGCGCCCAGCGGGTCGCGAACCGCTCCCAGCGCAGGGTGGCGGCGCCCAGCGCACCGTCGACGGCGGCGAACGACCAGGCGTGCGGCTGGAAGACGGTCGGCACCGCGCCGCGCACCGCGAGCCGGCCCGCCAGCCCGGCCTTGGCGCTGTGCAGGTGGACCACGTCGGGCGCCGCCGCCCGGACGATCCGGCGCAGCCGCCAGGCCTCGGCGGGGGTGCCCGGGCCGGGCGAGCGCCGCGCGGGCCAGTCCTGGACCAGCGCGCCCACCGCGGCGGCCTCCCCGGCCAGCCGCCCACCGCGCGGGCAGGCGACCATGACCCGGTGGCCGGCCTCCCGCTGGCCCCTGACCAGATCGGCGACGACGCGGGCGACCCCGCCGTCCACCGGCTGTGAAATGTGAAGGATCGTCATATGCACGGCGGCGAGCCTAGGGTGGCTCGCCGGTTCCGGGCGGCTCTCGTCACCCGCAGGTGGCGGTTCGGCCACCCGTACGGCTTTCGGCTCGTACGGGAGACCGAAGCGCTCGAATCGGCAGGCGATTCGAGCGCTTCGATGGATCCACGCGCGCGAATCGCGCGGTTGGCGATTCCGGCGGGGCCGGACGGCCGCGGCGGCCCTCGGCGGCCGCAGCGGTTCTCGGGAGGTCCCGGTGGTCCCTGAGCGGGCTCAGGCTCAGCGGACCTCGGCGGCCAGGTTGGCCAGCACCTGGTCGTGGATCCGGTTGAGGCCCTTCGGGGCGAAGGTGCGCTCGAAGAAGCCGCCGATGCCGGTCGCGCCCTGCCAGGTGGCGGTCACGGTGACCTTGGAGCGGCCCTCGCCGACGGCCGAGACCGTCCAGGTGATCACCATGCTGGAGTTGGCGTCCTTCTCCACCAGCTGGTCGGGCTCGGGCGCGGAGACGGTGAAGAGGCAGTCGCGCACCCGCTTCTCGGTGGCCTGGAGCCGCCAGTGCACCTGGGTGCCGGCACCGGTGCCGCCGACCCGCACCTCGTACTCGCTGTACTGCGCGGGCAGCAGCTTCGGGCGGGTCACCTGGTAGTCGGCCAGCGCCTCGTACACCCGCTCGGGGGCCGCGTCGTAGACCCGCTCCGTGGTGGCCTGCACCTGTCCCATGACCTTGCTCTCCTCATCCGGTGGGAACCGCTCTGTCCGGCAAGCCAATCACAGGCTCACGCCCGCGACGCGGCGGGATAGGGTGGCCGGTGTGCTCGATCTGGTGACTGCCGTGCGCTACGTCGATCCGCTGCGGGCCGGCGGCTCCGTCCCCGGCGTGGTGGAGACCGACGACCTGGGAACGTACGTGGTCAAGTTCACCGGGGCCGCGCAGGGCCGCAAGGCGCTGATCGCCGAAGTGATCGTGGGCGAGCTGGCCCGGCGGCTGGGCCTGCGGGTGCCGGAGCTGCGGCTGGTGGACTTCGACCCGGCCGTCGCCGCCCAGGAGCCGGACACCGAGATCCAGGACATGCTCAAGACCAGCGCCGGCCTCAACCTCGGGATGGACCTGCTGCCCGGCGCGCGGGACTTCACGCCGGGGATGATCGCGGTGGACTCCGCCGAGGCCGGCCGGGTGGTCTGGCTGGACGCCCTGACCGGCAACGTCGACCGCACCGTGCACAACCCCAACCTGGTGGTCTGGCACGGGCGGCTCTGGCTGATCGACAACGGCGCCGCGCTGATCTTCCACCACCGCTGGGCGGGGGCCGGGGCGGCGGTCGGCAAGCGGTACGACCTCAGCGCCCACGCGCTCGGCGGCTCGGCCCCGGACGTCCGGCTGGCCGACGAGGAGCTCGGGCCGCTGGTCACCGTGCCGCTGCTGGAGGAGGTCGTGGCGCTGGTCCCGGACGAGTGGCTGGCCGGCGAGCCCGGCTTCGACTCGGTGGACGCCGTCCGGCACGCCTACGTCACGCACCTGGCCGCCCGGGTGGTGCTCTCCGAGGAGTGGCTGCCGGAGGGCTTCGCCACGCCCGAGCAGCTGCGCGAGGCGGAGCGGCGGCGGGCGGCCCGGACCAGGGCGGGGCGGCCGGCCTGGCTCCAGGAGGTGCCGGACCTGCACGGCAAGCCGTCGGTGGAGACGGTCTGGGAGCACCACTTCGACGAGGAGCGGTAGTTCTTCGTCGGGTCGGGCGCGGGGCGACCGCGGCCGGTGCTCCGGCACTCCGGCGCCGCGGTGCCGCGGTGCCGCGGTGCCGCGGTGCTCGAATGCGACCGAACAGCGACCGAAGGGCGATCACCCGCGACCGGCCGGTGCGCGAACGCGGCCGGGGAGCGGGACCCAGTGGTCCCGCTCCCCGGCTCTACTGTTCAGTGCTGTCCGCGGTCAGCGCGTCAGCGCCACCACTGGACCGCCTTCTCGGCGTTGACCAGGCCCGCGCCGTAGAAGCCGTTGTCGTCCGCGCCGCCCTCGCAGGTGGCCTTCCAGGTGCCGGCACCGCCCG
Organism: Kitasatospora sp. NPDC091257; assembly: GCF_044757675.1. Lineage (NCBI taxonomy): Bacteria > Bacillati > Actinomycetota > Actinomycetes > Kitasatosporales > Streptomycetaceae > Kitasatospora > Kitasatospora sp. NPDC091257. The sequence goes on along the minus strand of NZ_JBIVVI010000354.1, from coordinate 3,812 downwards.
GGTTGAACTCGCCCTTCGGGCACGGGACGGACTCGGCGTGGGTGGTCAGCAGCTCGGTCAGCTCGTCCGGGCTGGCCCACGGGAAGGTGCTGGCGAGCAGCGCGGCCACGCCGGCGACGTGCGGGGTGGCCATCGAGGTGCCCTGCATGTAGCCGTACTTGCCACCGGGGATGGTCGACCGGATGCGGCCGTCCTTGTCCGGGGTGTTCGGGAACTGGAAGCGGCGGTCGCCACCCGGCGCGGTGACGGACACAACGCCCTTGCCGTAGCTGGAGTAGTACGCCTTGACGCCGTCGGAGCCGACCGCGGAGACGGCCACGACGCCGGGCAGCTCGGTCGGCAGCGACAGGCAGTCGTTGGTGACCGGGCGGGTGCCGGGGGTGGTGTCGTCCGGGCTGGCCACGTCGACGGTCTTGTGCGCCAGGTCGATGTTCTCGTTGCCGGCGGCGGCGATGTTGAGCACGCCCTTGCGCTGCGAGAAGGCGACGGCCTTGCGGACGGCGTCCGAGATGGCCGCCTGGTCCTTGTCCGTCTTGCAGTTGAACATCCACGGGTCGACGAAGTAGCTGTTGTTCGTGACCTTGAAGCCGTGCTCGCCGGCCCAGACGAAGCCGCAGACCGCGTTCTCCGGGTAGATGAACCCGCCGTCGTCGACGACCTTGACGGCGGCCAGCTTCACGTTCGGCGCGACGCCGACGATGCCCTTGCCGTTCTTGGCGGCGCCGATGGTGCCGGCCACGTGGGTGCCGTGGTCGCTGGTGGTCGGCTGCCAGGCCTTCCAGTCGGTGTTCGTCTTGCCGTCGATGCAGGAGACCGACTGCGAGGCGTCCACGTTGGCGGCCAGGTCCTCGTGGGTGGCGTCGATGCCGGAGTCCAGCACGCCGACGGTGACGTTGCGGCTGCCGAGCGAGATCTTGTGGGCCTTGTCGGCACCGATCTGACGCATGTCCCACTGGTAGGCCTCGTCGGGGTCCTCACCCGGGGCGGCCGCCACGGCGGCCGACTCGGTGGCGACCTCGGCCTTGCCCTGGTCGGAGGCCTGGATGCCCTTGGTGCGGCTGGCGCCGACCGAGTCGACGCCCTTGGCCAGGCGCAGCTTCTCGGCGAACTTGGTGTCGTTCGAGCGGGCGACGACGACGCCGACCTGCTCGTAGGACTGGACGACGGTGCCGCCGAGGCCGGTGATGGCCTTCTCGACCTTCTGCACCTGGCCGTGGTTGGCCTTGGTGTTGACGACGTAGCTCATCAGCGGACCGGTCGTCGAGTCGGCCGCGGGAGCCGCGACGGCGGTGCCGGCCGGCAGCGCGAGGGCACCGGCGGTGGCGAGCACGACGCCCACGGCCGCGTACCGGGTACGGCTGATCCGAGGAACACGCATGAGGGTTGGCCTCCCGAGGCGTCAGGCGGCAGCTGCGGTGGGCAGGTGCGCTTGGGAATGACCGGGACGCTAATGAATATTTGGTTATAAGCGCAAGGGGTAGTCATCTAATCGTCACATCTTGACCAGGAACAGGGGTTACCGCCGCCCGGCGGTCAACAAGGAAACAGAGGTCAAGAGTGTTAAAAAGTGATGGTTCGCCGACGTGCCGCCACACCCGTCACGGCATCCACCACCAGGACGGATCGCACCCCTACAACGCGTACAGCCGACGCGCGTTGTCGGCCGCGAGCAGCCGCGCCACCCGCCCGGCATCGGCCGCGGAGCAGGCGCCGTCGGCACGCCAGTCCGCGAGCACCGCACCCAGTCCGTACCGGAACTGACAGGTGCCCACCAAATAAAGTTCGGGCAGCCCGTAGGCGTCGGTGGAGAACAGCAATTTGCCGAACGGGGCCAGCTCCAGCATCTCGCCCAGCACCGCGGCCACCCGCGGCCCGGTGTAGGAGGCGGTGAGCCCGAGGTCGGTGTACACCGTCGGGAAGGCCTGGGCCAGCCAGGCGGCCTGCCGGTGGTACGGGTACCCGTGCAGCAGCACCAGCGGGACGCCGCTGGGCTCGGCGGCCCGCACGAAGTCCGTCAGCAGCGACGGGTCGGCCCGGTGCAGGGTGAGGTCCGGATCGCCGAAGCCGGTGTGGAGTTGGAGCGGCAGGCCGAGCTCGGCGCAGACGTCCACCGCCGTCCAGAGCAGGTGGTGCAGCAGCACCGGGTCGGTCAGCCGGCCCCGCCCGCCGCGCAGGTGGGCGCCGGCCGCGGCCACCACGGCCGCGGCGGCGGGGCGTTCGGCGGGCGCGGCCAGACCGTGCCGGTAGGCGAGCACCGACTTGACCGCGACGGCCCCGGCCGCGGCCGACGCGAGCGCCTGTGCGACGGCCCGCGGCCAGTCCCCGGCGCCGGCCGTCACCGTCTCGGCGACCGACTCCAGCCGGACCACCTCGCGCACCGACGCCCCGGTGGCCGCGGCGAGTTCGGCCAGCGGCAGCAGCTCGTGGCCGACGGCGGTGGCCAGCCCGGTGTCCACCAGGCAGGTGTCCAGGCCGGCCGCCGCCAGCAGTCGCCCGGTGGCCTCGGCCGCGCCCAACTCCCGCCGCCGGGCCAGGTAGTCGGCGGCCGGGGCGTGCACCGGCAGGCCGAGCACGGGCGGGCACCAGCGCCGCACCGCGAGGCCCAGCGCGCTGTCGAAGGGCGAACAGCCGGGAGCGGGCGGCCGGTCGGACTCGGTGAGCAGCCCGGCCAGGGCCTCGTCGGTGAGCTCGGCCGCCACCACGCTGTGGCAATGGTGGTCGACCAGCGCGGGCGCCCCCGGCCGGGCCACCGTTCAGTACCGCCAGCGGGTGGCCATGACCAACTCCTCGGGAGTGACGGCCGCGTACTGCTCCTGCTCCGCCCGTCGCACCGCCAGCACCGCCTGGTAGAGCGGCTCGCCGAGCGCCTCGCGCAGCACCGCGGAGCGCTCGTACGCGGCGATCGCCTCGGCCGGGCCCGCCGGCAGCCGGGGCACCGTGCCGGGCTCGGCGGCCGCCGGATCCCCGGTGAACTCCGGTGGCAGCGCGCGGCGCTGGTCCAGCCCGGCGAGACCGGCGGCGATCACCCCGCCGACCGCCAGGTACGGGTTGGCGCTGGCGTCGAAGCACTTGACCTCGGCGTTGGCCGCGGCGGCCCGCTCCCCGGTGGAGCCGGTCACCAGGCGCAACGCGGCCTCGCGGTTCTCCAGACCCCAGCACTGGTAGGCGCCGGCCCAGTGCGAGGGCACCAGCCTCAGGTACCCGGCCGGGCTGGAGCAGCCCAGCACCAGCAGTTCGGGCAGCGCGTCCAGCACCCCGGCGAGGAAGCCCTCGGCCTCGGCCGTCAGGCCGTGCGGACCGGGGCCGCCGTGGCCGAGGTTGCGCCCGTCGCGCCAGAGGCTGAGGTGCAGGTGCCCCCCGTTGCCGACGCCGCCGGTCTCGACCACCGGGGCGAAGGAGACCCGCAGGCCGTGCCGGGCGGAGACGGCCCGGACGGTGTGCCGGACCAGGACGGAGGTGTCGGCGGCGGCGACCGGGCCCTCGGGGGCGACCGAGACCTCGAACTGGCCCGGGGAGTACTCGGGGTGGATCTGCAGGACGGTCAGCCCCTGCCGGCCGAGGGCTCGCAGGACGTCGCGCAGGTAGTCGGAGAGGTCGGTGACCCGGTGCATCCCGTACGCCGGGCCGTGCGTCGGGTACTGCGGGTCCTCCTTCGGGGCGCCGGCCAGGGCGACCGTCCACTCGACCTCGATGCCGGCCTTGAGGCCCAGGCCGCGCGCGGCCGCCGTGGCCTCCGCCCGGCGGGCGAACAGCCGCTGGCAGCCGGGGTGCGGGGCGCCGGCCTGGGTGTACCTGTCCCCCGGGGTCCAGGC
>NZ_JBIVVI010000353.1:0-7440 GCF_044757675.1 Kitasatospora sp. NPDC091257 | reverse complement strand
GAGGGCCCATGTCCCTCACGGGGCCCCTGACTCATGACACGTGTCCTCGGCACTTTGACGCCTCGGCAAAGAAACAGCAAGGTCGCCACATCGCCCCGGCTCCTGCGGGCCGTCCTCCCCGCACATGCGGGGGTCGGCCGGGGAACGCCGTCCGGGGGCTGCATCGCCGTGGCGTCGGTTCCACTCGCTGCCGGAGGGCCACGCAACCCCAGGCGCCGGCTGCGGGATGATCCCGCAGCCGGCGCCGGGCCGCGACGTGCGCGGCGCGACCCGTACCGATGACGCCCGGTCAGGCCGAGATGCCGCAGTACTGCTGCTGCTTGCCGATCGCGCGGTAGACGCAGTCGGCCGTCTCCACCAGGCGCAGGACCGCTTCGCGGTTGCGGCTGGTCTCGCGGCCGATCACCTCGTCGGGCGGGTAGAAGCCGCCGCCGCTGCCGCTCTCGCCGGGGTACATCTCGAAGGTGTAGGCGAAGATCCGGTGGGCGCCCCACAGCCAGTCGTCGATCGCCCCGTCGGTGATGTAGAGGTCGCTCGACTGTTCGGGTGTGTAGCCGTTGGTGGCGGCCATGCCGCGACCGAGGGTGGCGAAGGTGTTGTACTCGTCGGCGGTCATGCCGGTGGCGGTGTCGGCGGTGGTCCAGCCGAACGGCCAGAGGACCAGTTCGCTGTAGGTGTGGAAGTCGATGGCGGCGGTGATCTGCTGCTTGCCGTCGACGACCCGGCTGCGGACGAAGTCGGCGACGACCTTGGTCTCCTTGGCGGACTCCGGTGCGCTGCCCCGGTACGTCTCGTTGGAGGTGGAGCCGGAGGAGCCGCCGCAGCAGCCCCACTTGTAGTTCCAGTTGCGGTTGAGGTCGGTGCCGACGCTGTTGCTGCCGCTGTTGGGCTGGCGGTCCTTGCGCCAGCTGCGGTAGCGGCCGGTGGCGATGTCGTACTCGCCGCCGTCCGGGTTGAGGTCGGGGATCACCCAGATCTCGCGGCTGTTGACGGCGTTGGCGATGCGGCTGTCGGTGGCGTACGTGTCGCCGAACTCGTGCAGCAGGTAGAGCGCCATCTCGACGGTGAGGTGTTCGCGGGCGTGCTGGTGGGCGGTGAACAGCACTTCGGGTTCGTTCTCGTCGGTGCCGACGTTGTCGCTGATCTTCACCGCGACGATCGGGCGGCCCTCGTAGGAGGTACCGATGACGCGCTTGCTCATGATGTCGGGGTGGGCGGCGACCACCGCGTCGATGTCGGCGGTGGCCTCGGCGTAGTTGTGGTAGCCGGAGTCGGCCTGCGGGAAGTCGTACACCGGGCCGGCCAGGCCTTCGTCGCCGGGTTCGGCGCCGTAGCGGGGGCCGGGCAGTGCGACGGGCGACCAGCCGAGCGCCCGCAGCCGGTCGGCTTCGGCGGGGGTGGCGGTGACCACCACCGCTTCGGGCAGGACGGCGTCGACGGAGACGCCGGTGGCGGCGACGGCGGTGCGTTCGGCGACGGTGCGGGGACCGTCGAGGCGATACTGCCGTGCGGTGTCGCTGCCGATGCCGATGCCGGTGTCGATGCCGGTGTCGATGCCGAAACCGGTGACGGGCGCGGGCGTCGACGGGCGGTCGGGGGCGGCCTGGGCGGTGAGCGGGGTGGCGAGGGCGAGGGCCAGCAGCACGGCGGTGGCTGCGGCGGGCTTCCCTCGGCGGGGCAGTCGCATGACTGTCCTCCTGTGGGGTCCGTGGGGGCGGAACTGTGGAGGAGGTGCGGCGCGCGCCAGCTTGATGGTCCGCCAGTGTCATGGGTTCGTCAAGGCGTTGGAGAGTCCGGACCGGGCCGCGGATCGGCCCGCGCGGCTCAGGAGGCCGGACGGGTCCCACAGGTCGCCAGGCTGCACCAGCGACGCCGGCCGCTCTCGTCCAGGAAGAGCCAGCCGCAGCCGGTGCCGGGGCAGCGGCGGACGGTGAACCGGCGCGGGTCGGCGAGCAGTTCGCCGGCCGCGCGGGCGGCGGCGTACAGCGGCAGCGGCAGCCGCAGGCCGGCCGACGGTGGCAGTCGCCAGTGCGCCAGGCCGTCCTCGCCCCGGGTGAGGACCGCCGACCGCCCGGCCTCCTGCACCACGATCGCCACCGCCCCGAAGGCGGCGCCGTCCTGCGGGTCGGTCAGGCACGCGTGGAGGGCCGACCGGAACGCGCGGGCGTCGGCGAGCACGCCGGCGGCCTCCGCGGGCTGCTCCGCCGCCCGGCGGAGCAGGGCCTCGACGACCGGTCCGTCGGCGAGGTCGTGGTGGCCGGCCCGGACCGCGAGCGTGGGGTAGCCGCGCAGCCAGTCCGACCCGGGGGTCGGCACGCCGGTCGGATCGGCGCCCCAGCCCGCGTAGGTGTTGCAGAACTCCAGCGCCGGATGGCCGCCCGCGCTCCACGGCAGCCACTGATCGCCGACCCGCACCGCGTACAGCGGCGCCGGAGGACGGTCCAGCCGGGGGTCGGCCCGCAGCATGCGGTCGTGCAGGGCGGCGAGTTCGGCCCCTGGCTTCACCCCTCGTGGCCGGCCTCGAACGAACCGAGCAGTCGAAACTCCATGGCGGGCCACCTTAGGGCCCGGGCGGCCCGGCGAGGAGGCGCGCGCAGGCCACGATCTCCTCACGGTGTCTGCCGACAGCCGGCCGTGACCGGCGATCCGGGCGCGGTCAGGTCCGCGGGTCGCCCACGCGCAGGCGCCGGGCGGGCGGCTGCCCGGGGCTCGTGGTGAAAATCCGGTCAGGGGTCCCTGCCAGGCCGGGCCCCCGAACGCCCGGCACCTCACCAGAAGGACCGATCATGCGACGAATCCCGTTCAACGCCGCGTCCACCGCGCTGGCAGCCGCCATCGCCGTCACCCTGACCGGCCCGGCGGCCGGCGCCACCGGCGGGCGGCAGCCCCCACCTTGCCCCTCGGGCCGCGCCACGCCGGGCCGCACCGGCCGACTGGCCCGTCCGGCGCAGCGTGACGCGCGGGACGGGCGGGTTGCTGCGATCTTCGGAGGGCACCCGGCCGCGCCCGACCGCCGGGTCCCGTCGTCCCGAGACCGTGGAGGCCCGGATGTGGCAGGCTCCCCCCGCCCCCGTCAGCCGCGAGTGGCTCCCGGTGCTGGACATGCCGGCGCCCGGTCCGCAGAACCGCTGGACGGTGCTGCTGCGCGCGCTGCTGCTGATCCCCCAGTTCGTGGTGGTGTGGGTGCTGTCGGTGGTGGCGTTCCTGGTCACCGTCGTCGGCTGGTTCGGTGCGCTGGTGCTCGGCCGGCTGCCCGGTTTCGTGGCGGACTACCTCACGGTGTTCATCCCGTACGACACCCGCGTCACCGCGTACATGATGCTCACCGTGGACCGCTATCCGCCGTTCCGGTTCGAGGTCCCCGACTATCCGGTGCAGGTCGGGCTGCGGCCGGGTGAGCTGAACCGGCTCGCCGTGCTGTTCCGCATCGTCCTCGTCATCCCGGCCGCGATCGTGCAGGGCCTGGTGTACGCGGGCTGGTGGACGGTGTCGTTCGTCCTCTGGCTGGTGGTGCTGGTCCTCGGCCGGATGCCGCAGCCGCTGTACGAGGCGACGACCGCGATCCTGCGCTACCGGATGCGTTTCGCCTCCTACCTGGTGATGGTCTCGTCCGCCTACCCCAAGCGCCTGTTCGGCGACGAGCCGGGCAGTGAGCCGGCCGGGCCGGCGTCGGCCACCCGCCCGCTGGTCCTGGGCGGCGCCGGGCGCGGCCTGCTCGTCCTCTTCCTGATCATCGGCCTGGCCTCCTCGGCGACGGGCTCGGTCACCGCCTCGGTGAACTCGGACGACGACAACGACGACGAGGGCTCCCACCCGGCCCAGCACGTCGTCGCGCCGCTGATGCCGGGCCCCGCCGACCGGGCCCGCGACTCCGGTCGGATCGGCGAGGACGCCCGCGAGTCGTAGGTTCGCCCGATCAGGGGGCGCGTACGCACCGGCGCGCCGTTGCCGCGTACGCGCCGTCTGATCGAGAAAGCAAGGTTACCCGCGGTATGTGCACGGCTACGTTTGGCATATGACACACTCTCGACTCCGCCGACTTCTCGTCCGCACAGCCGGGGCCCTCGTGCTCCTGGCCGCGCCCCTCGGGGCGCAGGCCGCCGCCGCGCACAGCCCGGCCGGGGACCGGAGAGCCATCATCACCGCACTCGGCGACGGCGACCGCGACGCACTCCAGCAGTCGGTGGACGCCCAGCTCGCCGCGGGCAAGGGCGGCAAGCAGACCGCCGCCAACGAGATCACCTACCCCGACGGCGCGGTGATGGTGCTCCCGCTGCCCGGGCAGGCGCAGGCACCGCCGTGGAGCGGCGACCACCACCGCCGCACCGTCCGGAGCCCGGACTGGAAGAACTGCCCCACCCCGGCCACCGAGCCGTCCTACTACTGCTTCTACGCCGACCGGAACTGGGGCGGCCGCCGGCTCCAGTTCAACCTCTTCCACGAGGACGCCGCCGTGTACTTCACCGACTACGGGTTCCGCGACCAGGCGAGCAGCTGGGTGAACACGGCGCGCGGGCTGGAGGTGATCGTGGACAACGACCCGGGCGACGGCCAGTGGCAGATGCTCTGGAAGGAGCCGGCGGTGTCGCTGTCCGCGTCGGTCGCGTACGACAACATGGCCGACCGGTTCTGGGCGGTCAGGCAGTAGCCGCCGGCCGCGCCGCCGGCCACTGGCTACCGGCCGGCGGCCGAGGCCGGGGGTGAGACCGCGCCGGTGGGGACCGGCTCCGGCGTGACCGTGATGTAGGTCGGCGCCGGCGCGGTCTGCCGGGAGTCCGCCGCGTACCAGCCGGCGCCGAACGCGACGATGCCCAGCAGAAGGCCCCCGAGGGCCAGCGTGAGGATGTGCTGCTTCATGGCCCAAGGGTAGGGGTGGAGCCGCCAACTTCCTTGCAGCCACGGCTCGCTGAGCCCGCCAGCCGTCAACCGGGATTGACGCCCCGACGGGCTCTGCGCGCACCGCGGCACGTCGAACCCGGCGTCACCCACACGAGCGCATTGCGCCGCCCCGCGGAATCGATCTGCTTCGTGTGCGGCAGAAACCCTCCGCGGCGGAAACCCTCCGTCGACGTCCGCACCCACACCAGGAGACCCTCATGCGACTGACCCTGTCCCTCCGCGCCGTCCTCGCCGTCCTCGCGCTGGTCGGCGGGACGGCGGTGGTGACCGCGACCCCGGCCACCGCGGCGACCTGCCCGCACAGCGACTCGCCCAAGATCGACGGCGCGGAGGCCACCTGGACCCTGAAGTGCAAGAAGGTCGAGGGAGTCGAGTCGCTGTACGTCGACGGGTGGGTGGAGGACACCCGGGTCGACGGGATGTGCGCGACGGTCACGATCGCCGCCGACAGCAAGAGCTACCCGGAGGAGGTGCAGGCCTGCGGCTCCGGGACGCGTGAGCAGATCCACAAGTTCTACACCGGCCGGAGCGCCACGGTGAAACTCAGCGTGCGCTGATGACCGGTTGACCGGCCGGGGCGGGCCGACGGCCTGAGCCGACGGGCCCGCCCCGGCCGGGGCGGGTCGGGTCGCGCCAGTCAGGTCAGCTCACTCCAGTCAGGTCAGCTCACTCCAGGCCGGGCCAGGTCAGGTCAGGAAGCGTCGGGCCCGGAGGGCAGCACGGCCACGGCCTCCACCTCCACCAGCTGGTCGTCGTACCCGAGCACCGTGACGCCGAGCAGGGTGCTCGGGGCGTCGTGCTCCCCCATGTAGGCGCGGTAGACGTTCCACACCTTCACCAGGTCGGCCTGGTCGCCGGAGGCCACGTACACGGTCGTCCGGGCGATGTCGGTGAGGGTCGCGCCGTTGTCCTCCAGCACGGCTATCAGGTTCCGCATCACCTGGTGGGCCTGGCCCTCGAAGTCGCCCACGGCGACCGTCCGGCCCTCCTCGTCCAGCGGGCAGGCCCCGGCCAGCCAGAGCGAGCGGGCCGGGGCGTCGACCTCCGCCGCGTAGGCGTAGTCCACTGCCCTGGTCAGCCGCGTGGAGCGGATCAGCTTGACGGCTCTGCTCATGTGGTCCTCCGACGGTCCCGACCGAACGTTCGCGCCCATCGTTGGCGTCTCCTGAACGACCGTCAAACCATTTACCGGCGAACCCCCCTCCGTTTCGGGGCTCTTGCGTCGGCGATTCACCGTTGCGGGTGATGGCGGACCGGCCCGCCGCAGCGGAATCCTGGTGGGTGCCTGCCCGGGCATCACGCCCCGGGCGCCCAGCCACCTCCAGCACCGGGAGGCACCGCCATGGAGCCCCAACCGTCCGACCGTGACCAGACCTCCGGCGTCCGTCGGCGCCGCATGCTCGGCCTCGCGCTCGGGGCGGGTCTCGTCCCGGCGCTCGGCCCGGCCGCCCAGGCGGCGTCCGACGCCCCGCCCGGGACGGCCCGGTCGCTGCCCGTGGCCGCGCTGGGCCGCCGGGTCGCCGACGTGGCCGCGAGCCAGCTCGGCGTGCCGTACGCCTGGGGCGGCGGCGACCGGCTGGGCGCGAGCCTCGGTTTCTGCGACGAGGAGAACGGCTGGCTGAACGGCGTGTGCATGGGCGAGAGGACGGTCGGCTTCGACTGCAGCGGCCTCTCGCTCTACTGCTGGTACCGGGCCAGCCACGGCACCGTCGAACTCGGGCACTACACCGTCGCCCAGTTCAACCTCGGTGCCCCGGTGGAACGCGACGCGCTCGCCCCGGGCGACCTGCTGTTCTTCTCCCGCCCCGACGCCCCCCTGCACCACGTCGGGATCCACATCGGCGAGGGCGCGATGATCCACGCCGAGCGGACGGGCACCCTGGTCGCCCGGGTCGAGAACGTGCTCGACGTGCCGCGCTGGGCGGGCGAGTTCGCCGGCGCCCGCCGCCCGGGGCAACCCTCGGCCTGACGCGAACGGCCTGACGCGGCCAGCCCCACGCCCGCCCCACGGTCACAGGCCGCCGCGCCACTCCCCCGTCCCGTGGTGCACCCGCAGCAGCAGTTCCTGCAGCACCTGCCGCTCCCCCGCGTCCAGCGGCGCGAGCACGACGTCCTGCACCGCCCGCGCCTGCGCCTCCAGGTCGGCGAGCAGCGCCCGTCCGGCATCGGTGACCGAGACCGAGACCCTCCGCCGGTCGGCCTGGTCCCTGGCGCGTTCGACGTACCCGGCGGCGGCGAGCCGGTCGGCGACCTTGGCCAGGTCGCTCGGGTCGATGGCCAGCCGCCGCACCAGGTCCCGCTGGGCCTGCGGGCCGAAGTCGGCGAGTGCGGCCAGCACCGCCATGTCCCAGAGCCGCAGGCCGCGTTCGGCCAGCCGCTCGGCGAGCCGACCGCGCGCCGCCCTGCCGATCCGGGAGAGCAGGTAGGTGCTGAGGTCCAGCAGGGTCGGGGGGAGTTCGGCGGCGGGGTGCGGGTTCTCGGAGGCCATGGCGGCAGTCTAGGGTCTCTCCCTATAGTGGGTGCCACCCATCAACCGCCCCC
>NZ_JBIVVI010000352.1:0-7456 GCF_044757675.1 Kitasatospora sp. NPDC091257 | reverse complement strand
CCCGGCGCAGGCCGGCGCCTGGGGCCTCGGCCTGACCGCCGGACTGGAACTCACCGGCCGTCGGATCGGCCTGCTCGACCTGCCCGCCGACCCGGACGACCGCGCCCTCGCCCGGGTGGCCGCCGTGCTCCACGGCGGCACCGGCGAGGACCAGGTGGCCCTGCGGGCCGCCGGCGTCTTCGGCCGCCGGATGGTCCGGGCCCCGCGCGAGGACGCCGCGGGCACGGACGGCTGGCAGCCCCGCGGCACCGTCCTGGTCACCGGCGGGACGGGCGCCGTCGGCGGCCACGTGGCCCGCTGGCTGGCCCGGGCCGGCGCCGAACGGCTGGTGCTGGCCGGCCGGCGCGGACCGGCCGCCCCCGGCGCCGCGGAACTGGCCGCGGAGCTGACCGCGCTCGGCGCCGACGTCCGGATCGAGGCCGTGGACGTCACCGACCGCTCCGCCGTCGCCGCCCTGCTGGCGCGGCTGCCGGAACTGACCGCCGTCGTGCACGCGGCCGGCGTCGCCCAGAGCACGCCCGTGCTGCACACCGACGTCGCGGAACTGGCCGCCACCCTGGAGGCCAAGGTCGCCGGCGCCGTCCACCTGCACGAACTCGCCGGGGACGACCTGGAGGCCTTCGTCCTGTTCTCCTCCGGCGCGGCCGTCTGGGGCGGCAGCGGCCAGGCCGCCTACGCGGCCGCCAACGCCCGCCTGGACGCGCTCGCCCAGTACCGGCGCTCGCTCGGGCAGCGCGCCACCTCGGTCGCCTGGGGCGGCTGGGCCGGCGGCGGCATGGCCACCGACGAGGCGATGGCCGTCCTCGGCCGGCGGGGCCTGGCCCTGATGGACCCACAGCTCGCGGTCACCGCGCTCGGCCAGGCGCTCGCCGACGACGAGACCCTGCTGACCGTCGCCGACATCGACTGGGCCGCCTTCACTCCGGCCTACAGCGCCGCCCGCGAGCGGCCGCTGGTCGACGAGATCCCCGAGGCCCGGGAGGCGCTCGCCGACTCCGGGCCGCAGACCACGGCGCCCGCCGGCGAGGGCGAGTTCGCCCAGCGGCTGGCCGCCCTCCCCGCGGGCGAGCGCGGCCGGGTCGTCCTCGACCTGGTCCGCACCCACACCGCCGCCGTGCTCGGCTACCCCGGACCCGGGGACGTCGAGCCCGCCCGGGCGTTCCGCGAGGTCGGCCTGGACTCGATCATGGCGGTCGAGGTCCGCAACCGGCTGCGCACCGCCACCGGGCTGCGGCTGCCGGCCACCATGGTCTTCGACCACCCGACGCCGGCCGCCGTCGCCGACCACCTGGCCACCCTGCTGCTCGGCGCCCCGGCCACCGCGGCCCCCGCGCCGGAGCACGGCGCGGCACCCGCGGACGACGACCCGATCGCCATCGTCGGCATCGGCTGCCGCTTCCCCGGCGGCGTCCGCTCCCCGGAGGACCTGTGGGAGCTGGTGCTGGCCCGCCAGGACGCCGTCACCCCGTTCCCCACCGACCGCGGCTGGGACCTGGACGCGCTCTACCACCCCGACCCGGACCGGCCCGGCACCACCTACGTCCGCGAGGGCGGCTTCCTGGAGGGCGCCGGCCACTTCGACGCCGAGTTCTTCGGCATCAGCCCGCGCGAGGCGATCACCCTGGACCCCCAGCAGCGGGTGCTGCTGGAGGCGGCCTGGGAGGCGCTGGAGCGGGCCCGGATCAACCCGGCGACGATGGCCGGCGCCAAGGCCGGCGTCTACGTCGGCACCTCCTTCCAGGGCTACGGCGTGGACGCGCAGGACGGCATCGCCGCCTCCGAGGGCTTCTTCCTGGCCGGGACGGGCACCGCCGCGGTGTCCGGGCGGCTCGCGTACACGCTCGGCCTGGAGGGCCCGGCGGTCACCGTGGACACCGCCTGCTCCTCCTCGCTGGTGGCGCTGCACCTCGCCTGGCAGGCGGTGCGCAACGGCGAGTGCACGCTGGCCCTGGCCGGCGGCGTCACCGTGCTGCCCACCCCGGTCTCCTTCACCGAGTTCAGCCGCCAGCGCGGCCTGGCGCCGGACGGCCGCTGCAAGGCGTTCGCCGCCTCCGCCGACGGCACCAACTGGGGCGAGGGCGTCGGCGTGGTGGTCCTGGAGCGCCTCTCGGAGGCACGCCGCAACGGCCACCCCGTGCTCGCCCTGTACACCGGCTCGGCGACCAACCAGGACGGCGCCTCCAACGGCCTGACCGCGCCCAACGGGCCGTCCCAGCAGCGGGTCATCCGCCAGGCGCTGGCCAGCGCCGGGGTGCGCGCGAGCGACATCGACCTGGTCGAGGCGCACGGCACCGGCACCTCGCTCGGCGACCCGATCGAGGCCCAGGCCGTGATCGCGACGTACGGTCAGGACCGCCCCGAGGACCGGCCGGTCGGGCTCGGCTCGCTGAAGTCCAACATCGGGCACACCCAGTCCGTCTCCGGCGTCGCCGGCGTGATCAAGACCGTGATGGCGCTGCGCGCCGGCGTCCTGCCGCCGACCCTGTTCGCCGAGGAGCCGACCCCGCACGTCGACTGGAGCGCAGGCCGGGTCGAGCTGCTGACCGAGGCCCGCCCCTGGCCGAGCACCGAGGGCCCGCGCCGGGCCGGTGTCTCCTCCTTCGGCGGGACCGGCACGAACGCCCACGCCGTCCTGGAGCAGGCCCCGGAGCCCGAGGAGGAGCCGCGCGCGGAGCGCGCGGCCGGCACGCTGCCCTTCGTGCTCTCCGCCCGCGGCCCGCAGGCCCTGCGCGAGCAGGCCGAACGGCTGCTGGCGCACCTGGACGCCGAGCCCGCGGCGGACCTCGGCGACCTCGCCTACTCGCTGGCGACCACCCGCACCCCGTTCGCCGAGCGGGCCGTGGTGCTCGCCGCCGACCGGGCCGAGCTGCGCGGCGGCCTCGCCGGGCTGGCCGCGGGGCAGACCCCCGAGGGCACCCCGACCGGCTCGGCCGTGAACGGCCGCACCGTGTTCGTGTTCGCCGGCCAGGGCGCCCAGTGGGCCGGCATGGCCGCCGGGCTGATGGACTCCTCGGAGGTCTTCGCCGAGCACATCGCCGCCTGCGACGAGGCGCTCGCCCCGTACACCGACTGGTCGTTGGTGGACGTGGTGCGCGGCGTCGAGGGCGCGGCCGCGCTGGACCGGGTCGACGTGGTGCAGCCGGCCCTGTGGGCGATGATGGTCTCGCTCGCCGCGGTCTGGCGCTCCTGGGGCGTCGAACCGGACGCGGTGATCGGCCACTCGCAGGGCGAGATCGCGGCCGCCTGCGTGATCGGCGCGCTGTCGCTGGAGGACGCCGCCCGGGTGGTGGCCGTGCGCAGCCGGGCGATCACCGCGCTGTCCGGCAAGGGCGGCATGGTCTCGGTCGCGCTCCCCGCCGCGAAGGCCGGGGAACGGATCGCCCCGTGGGCGGGGCGGATCTCCGTCGCCGCCGTCAACGGGCCCTCCGCCGTGGTGGTCTCGGGCGAGACCGGGGCCCTGGAGGAGTTCTTCGCCGGCTGCGAGGCGGACGGGGTCCGGGTCCGCCGGATCGCGGTCGACTACGCCTCGCACTCGGCCCAGGTCGAGGCCGTCGAGGAGCGGCTGGTCGCGGAACTCGCCGGGATCACCCCGCGTTCCTCCGCGGTCTCCTTCTACTCCACCGCGCTCGGCCGCTGGACGGACTCCGCCGAGCTGGACGCCGGGTACTGGTACCGCAACCTGCGCAACACGGTCGGCTTCGAGCAGGCCGTGCGCGCCGTCGCGGCCGAGGGCTACCGGCACTTCGTCGAGGCCAGCCCGCACCCGATGCACACCGTCGGCATCCAGGAGACCCTGGACGACCTGGACGAGGCCGTCACCGGCGGCGGCGCCGTGGTCGGCTCGCTGCGGCGCGACCAGGGCGGCCTGGACCGGCTGTGGACCTCCGCCGCCGAGGCGCACGTGCGCGGCCTCGCCGTGGACTGGGCGCGGCTGCTCGGCGGCCTCGGTGCCCGCACCGTCGACCTGCCCACCTACGCCTTCCAGAGCAGGCGCTACTGGCTCGGCGGCTCCGGGGCCGGCTCCGGCGCGGCCGAGGCCGCCACGGCCGGGCTCGGCGCCACCGGGCACCCGCTGCTCGGCGCCGCCGCCGACCTCGCCGGGCTGGACGCCGTCCTGATGACCGGCCGGCTCTCCCGCCGCTCCCAGCCCTGGCTGGCCGACCACGCCGTGCTCGGCACCGTCCTGCTGCCCGGTACGGCCTTCGTCGAGATCGCGGTACAGGCCGGCGCGCAGGTCGGCTGCGGCCACGTCGAGGAGCTCACCCTGGAGACCCCGCTGCTCCTGCCGGAGCACGGCGCGGTACGCCTGCAGGCCGTCGTCCAGGCCCCGGACGCCGCGGGACGCCGGATGCTGAGCGTCTACTCCCGGCCGGACGACGGCACGGCCGCCGCCGGCACCGACGGCTGGACCCGGCACGCCACCGCGACCCTGGCCCCGGAGTCGCCCGCCCCGGCGTTCGACCTCGCCCAGTGGCCGCCGCGGGACGCCGAGCCGATCGACCTCGGCGGCTTCTACCAGGAGCTGGAGGCGCGCGGCTACGCGTACGGCCCGACCTTCCAGGGCCTGCGCGCCGCCTGGCGCCGGGACGAGCAGATCTTCGCCGAGGTGTCCCTGCCGGAGCCGGGCCCGGACGCCGAGCGCTTCGGCGTCCACCCGGCGCTGCTGGACGCGGCGCTGCACGGCATCGGCATGCTGCGGGCGCTGCGCGAGTCCGAGCGCGGCGAACGGGCCCGGGCCGAGCTGCCGTTCGCCTGGCGCGGGGTCGGCTGCCACCAGCGGGGCGTCACCTCGCTGCGGGTCCGGCTGGCCTTCGCCGAGACGGACGGGATCACCCTCCAGGCCGCGGACGACACCGGGCTCGCCGTCGCCTCGGTCGAGGCGCTGGTCTCCCGGCCGGTGCCGGACGGCCTCGGCGCCGCCCCGGCCCCCGGACAGTCGCTGTTCCAGGTCGAGTGGACCGGGGCCGCCCCGGCCGGGGACACCCGGCCCGGCCGCCTGCTGCTGGCCGGTGACGACCCGTCCGGGCTCGCCGAGCGGCTCACCGCCGCCGGCGCCCCGCCCGAGCGCCACCGGGACCTCGCCGCGGTGGCGGCGGCGCTCAGCGGCACCGACGAGCCCGCGACCGTCCTGGTCCCGCTCGCCGGCGCCACCGGCGGTGACCCGGCCGAGGCGGTCCGCACCGTCACCCACACGGCGCTGGCGCTGGCCCAGCAGTGGCTCGCCGACGACCGCTTCGGCTCCTCCCGCCTGGTGCTGGTCACCCGGGGCGCCGTCGCGGCCGACCCGGCCGAGGCCCCCGCCGACCTGCCCGCGGCGGCGGCCTGGGGCCTGCTGAAGTCCGCCCAGTCCGAGCACCCCGGCCGGTTCGTGCTGCTCGACGAGGACGGCCACGAGGACACCGCCCCCGCCCTGCTCGCCGCGCTGGGCACCGACGAGCCCCAGGCCGCGCTGCGGTCCGGCGCCGTGCGGGTGCCGAGGCTGGCCCGACTGGCCGTACCGGCCCGGCCGGACACCCCGGTGTTCGACCCGGACGGCACCGTGCTGATCACCGGCGGCACCGGCACCCTGGGCCAGGCGCTGGCCCGGCACCTGGTGACCGAGCACGGCGTCCGGCACCTGGTGCTGGCCGGCCGGCGCGGGCCGCAGGCCCCCGGCGCCGCCGAACTGGTCGCCGAACTGGCCGACCTGGGCGCCGAGGCCGAGATCGCGGCCTGCGACGTGGGCGACCGGACGGCGGCGGCCGCGCTGCTGGCCGGCATCCCGGCCGACGCCCCGCTGCGCACCGTCGTGCACGCGGTCGGCGAACTGGACGACGGCGTGCTCGTCGGACTCGACCCGGCGCGCGTCGACCGGGTCCTGCACGCCAAGGTCGGCGGTGCGCTGCACCTGGCCGAGCTGACCCGCGGCACCGGACTGTCCGGCTTCCACCTCTTCTCCTCGGCGGCCGGCACCTTCGGCGGCGCGGGCCAGGCCAACTACGCCGCGGCCAACGCCTTCCTGGACGCCTTCGCCCAGGCCCGCCGGGCGGAGGGGCTCGACACGGTCTCCTTCGCGTGGGGTCCGTGGGCACAGCCGACCGGGATGACCGGGAACCTGACCGAACTGGACGTCAACCGGGTGCGCCGGCTCGGCATGACGCCGGTGTCCACCGCGGAGGGCCTGGCGCTGTTCGACGCGGGTCTGGCCGCCGGCACCGCCGTGGTCGTGCCGATCAACCTGGACACCGCCGCGCTGCGGACCCAGGGACTGCTGCCCCCGCTGCTGCGCGGTCTGATCCCCGCGGCGCCGACGGCGTCCGGGGCGGGCGGTCGGACCGGGGCCGCGGCCCGCGACGCGCACCTGCCCGAGCGGCTGGCCGGCCTCTCCGACCGGGAGCGGCTGGAGGCGCTGCTCGACCTGGTGCGCACCCAGGCCGCCACGGTGCTGGGCCACGACTCGGCGGGTTCGGTCGGTGCCGAGCGGGGCTTCCTGAAGGTCGGCATGGACTCGCTCACCGGCGTCGAGCTGCGCAACCGGCTGGCCCTGGCCACCGGGCTGCGGCTGCCGGCGACGCTGATCTTCGACTACCCCACGCCGCTGGACCTGGCGCGTCACCTCCGGGCTGAGCTGGCCCCGGCGCCGACCGCCCCGGCCGCGAGCGCCCTGGACGAGCTGGCCAGGTTCGAGGACGTCCTGAAGAACGTCGGCACCGACGGCTCCGAGCGGGCCGAGGTCGGCCGACGGCTACGCGAACTGGCCGCCCGATTCGGCGAGTTCGGCACCACCGACAGTGCGGCGAGCCTGGAGACGGCGACCGCGGAGGAGCTGTTCCAGATCCTCGACCAGTCGCAGTGAGATCCGGGGGAGACGACATGAGCGTGACCAGGGAAGAAGAGCTGCTCCGGTACCTGCGCCAGGCCACGGCCGCGTTGCAGGAGGCCCGCCAGGAGCTGCGCGAGGTGCACGAGAAGGCCCGGGAGCCGATCGCGATCGTCGGGATGGCCTGCCGGCTGCCCGGCGGGATCGCCACCCCGGAGGAGCTGTGGCGGCTGGTCGCCACCGGCGGCGAGGGCCAGTCGGGACTGCCCACCGACCGCGGCTGGAACCTCGCGGCCCTCGGCGGCGACGGTACGCGGCAGGCCGGCTTCGTGCACGAGGCGGGCTGGTTCGACCCGGCGTTCTTCGGGATCTCGCCGCGCGAGGCGCTGGCGATGGACCCGCAGCAGCGGCTGTTCCTCGAAGCCTCCTGGGAGGCCTTCGAGTACGCCGGACTGGACCCGGAGCGGCTGCGCGGCAGCCGGACCGGGGTGTTCGCCGGGATGATGTACCACGACTACCTCCCCGGCGGGGGCGAGGGCGCCGAGGCCTACCTCGGCACCGCCACCGCGGGCAGCGTGGTCTCCGGCCGGGTGGCCTACGCCCTCGGCCTGGAGGGCCCGGCGGTCACCGTGGACACCGCCTGCTCCTCCTCGCTGG
>NZ_JBIVVI010000351.1:0-7473 GCF_044757675.1 Kitasatospora sp. NPDC091257 | reverse complement strand
GCCGCGGTGCTCGTGATGACGTACTGGAACCCGGTCGACCGCTACGGCGTGGCGCGGTTCGCGGCGGACCTGGCGGCCGCCGGCGGCGCCGGGTGGCGGGGCGGCGGGGCCGGCGCTTGCCTGCCGTTGCCGTTCACCGGCGAGATGATCACGTGAACATGCAGCGTGAGAGCCTGGATCGCCACTTCTCGCGGTGATCCTGGGACGTAACCGGTTCGGATGACTCCTTGGGCGATCCGTTCCCTGCCGGGGCATCGTCACCGATGCTTGCCGGATCGGCCGGGGCCCCGTACTCGCGGGCGTTGGTCGGTTGATGCCTTCTATCTGGGGCCGAAGGTGTTGAGGAAGAGCACCGGCTCGTCGCCGAAGCGCCCGGAGGCGTCGAGGTCGAGGAGCGCCGCGAGGGCCTTGGCGGTGTAGGTGTGTTCGAGTGCCAGCCCCGCGTCGGAGGCGGCGCGGTTGAGTGCTGCGGTGGCTTCGGCAGTTGGGTGGGCATAGCCGGGACCGAGCCAGCCGCGGTCGAGGCGGATGTCGTCCGAGCTGAGGCCGAGTGGGGGCAGGGCGGCGCCCCGATTGCGGAGCAGCGCCTCGGACTTGCGGGCCAGCGCGTTGAGCGCCGTGCTGTCCAGGCGCAGGGTGTCGTTGACGACGATCCCGAGGACGCGGGTGCGCAGGCCGGCCAACCGCAGCCCCAGGGCCAGGCCGGCGGCGGTGCCTCCCGAGCCGACCGCGGTCACGACCCAGCCGGGCTCGGGCAGCAGCCCGTTCGACACCTGCGCGGCCAGCTCCAGTGCGGTTTCGACGTACCCGAGCGTGCCGAGCGGCGAGGATCCGCCGGCCGGGAGGAAGTATGGGAGGGTGGGGCCTCGCATCGAGGAATGGCGTGCGAAGAGCCAGGGGGCGGCGAGGATCAGGCGGGTCTTGGTGTGTAGGAAGTGCAAGGTGGCGCCGGATGCACGAAGGCGCCGGAGCTGGGCCCGGGTGTGACCGTCGACCGGATGGTCGATCAGGGCGAGGGCGACGGTGAGGCCCTGTTCGGGGGCGTAGAGTGCCGCTGCCAGGCCCCAGTTGGTTCCGAGACCGCCGACGGTGAGGAGCGTCCGGGCACCGCGCCGGTGGGCTTCGGGTAGCAGCCATTCCAGCTTGCGGACTTTGTTGCCGCCCCATCCGCCGTGCCCGTAGCCGCTCTCGTCCTTCAGCCAGAGCGGAGACTGGCAGCCGAGCCCGGCCAGAGGCCGCACCGGCGTCGGCACGTCGCCCAGCGGGAGGTGCGGCAGCGACTCGGCCAGTTCAGGCCAACGCTGGTGCAGCAGCGGACGCGTCATACGACCGACGATACGGGAGCAGCGGCCCGCCGAGGAGGGTGATCAAGTCGGCCACGCCACGTTCGCCGGCAACGTTGAGCACCGGCAGCGTTGACCAACTGCGGGGTGAACGCGCCGATGACGCTTCTCAGCCCGGTGATGTCGAGGTCGAACCGACCCAGCCCGGATCCACCGCTCCGCTTCTGAGGTGACCGTGTCGGTGTTCGGGCGGCGATGACCGGTGGGAGGGCGTGTGGCACCCGCTGGTCTGTCCAGCTCTTCCACAGGCTCTCCTGTCGGCCCTCGCGGGCGGGGTGGGTGGGTTCGGTCAGCGGGTCGGCGGTGCGTGGGCGGCGTCGAAGAACGTGGTGAAGGCGTCGCGTCAGTGCCACTGCATCGGCAAACGTATCGTCAGACGCCATGCCGAGCGCGCAATCCGGGCCGGGATATTGACCAGGTGGGCACGGAGGGTGGCAGTCGGGGCCCTGGCCTGGAAGTTCCCGGAGGGCAGGTGGGCCGGCGCGCCGGACTTGCCGTCCGCGATCACCTGCTCGACGACCGTGTGCTGCCAGGTGCTGGAGCTCGGTCTGGAGCGTGGTGAAGGGGCTGTCGGTGAAGACGGGGCGGTAGCGCCGGGCTGTGAACAACTCGCCCTGACCGGCGGCGGATTCAGCGCTCAGCCGGGGGACGCGGCGCACGATGAGGAGGGCGGTGACCTGCTCGGCTTTCCGACGTGAGAGACGGTCACATAGCGGATTCCCGCTGACGTGTGGAGTATGTCGAGTTCCTGTCATGCCGGATTCGGACAGTGCGGACGACTGTCTCCGGAAGTGGTTCTCCACGCAGTCTTGCCGACGGCACGGCCGACCGCCTCTTCCGCCCCGACAGGGCGAGCAGGCGTGTCGGCTCCGTTATGCAGAAGGAGTTCTCGTGAAGAAGACGCTCGCCTGGGCCGTCACCGTTGTCACCGCGGCCACCTGCGCCCTCGGCGCCTCCCTGCCGGCAGCGGCCGCGGACGGCACGACGGCCACCGCCGGAGCCGCGGCCTCCGCCTACGGGCTCGACACCTCCTCGCTCACTCCGCATCAGCGGGATCTCGTCGACAAGATCCTGACCGCGATGCCGGCCGGCTGGCAGGAGCGGGCCGCCGCCACCGCCGCCGAGTTCGGCGTGGACGACACCCCGTGGGCGAACATCCTCGACGGCGTCATCAACCCGGGCGACTACCAGTGCAACAACACGGCGCTGACGGCCTATGCGAGGGACACGCTCAAGGACGCCGACCCGGTCTTCCGGTATGCCCTGCCAATGATCGGGGTGGGGACCCTCGCCATGTACGACGCGATGCTGACCGCCGACGACCCCAAGTCCACCACCTTCGGCGTCAACGGCGAGTACACCAACGAGCTGAGGTCCGAGGGGAAGGACCTCAAGAAGTTCTGGGACATCGACTCCGACGACATCCAGATCGTGCCGATGCACGGCGGCGACGTCTTCTCCTCCCCGGAACGGCTGGCCCGCGCCCTGTACATGCAGGTTCCCATCGGCAGCGTCGAGGGCAAGCTCCCCGTGGCCCGGTGGCTCATCGAGCTCATCAACTCGGAGCCCGCCCTCAAGGGCGGCACCAACCCGTACTTCACCTTCAACGCGATCGCCTACACCGAGAAGGGCAGCTCATACCCGCGGGGCCTCTCCGACCACATCGTCGTGGGCGACGGCATCCTGCAGGGCATGGCAGCCGTCGGCCTGGGCGACACCGCTCCGCGTACCATCCTCGCCCATGAGTTCGGCCACCACGTGCAGTTCGAGGACAACCTGATCTCCAACACCGCACTGACCGGGCCGGAGGCCAGCCGCCGCGTCGAGATGATGGCGGACGCGTTCGGCACGTACTTCCTCACCCACTCGCGCGGCGAGGCCCTCAACACCAAGCGGTTGCTGGCCTCCGAGCAGTCCTACTACCAGGTCGGCGACTGCGGCTTCCGCAGCTACGGGCACCACGGCACGCCCAACCAGCGCCTCGCGGCGTCCGCGTGGGCCGCGAGCGTCGTCAACGACGCCGCCGACCAGGGCCACATCCTGCCCTCGCTGAAGCTCGGCGGGCTCTTCGACGCGAAGCTGCCCGACCTCGTGAAGCCGGACGCGACGAACTGAGGACGTACCCGGGTACGCGGTCCGGCGCCGGTGCGGGCCCCGCACCGGCGCCGCCGCGCCACGGCCGCGCACCCGGGCCGCGGACGTGCGGGTCCAGCGCGACGAGACCCACCGACGGCGGCGGCCCGTACCGCCGGCCGCTGTGGAAGCGCGGTATCAGGCCGGTCGTCGCCCGCCGCGGGGTACCGCACGGCTCGGCTCCTCAGAGCCAGCCGCGACGGCTGGCCTGGACGCCGAGCTGGAACCGCGTCCGCGCGCCGAGGAGCTCCTGGAGGCGGGTGATGCGGCGGGCCACCGTCCGCTCGCTGACACCGATCTCGCGGGCGATCGACTCGTCGGTCAGACCGCCACTGAGGTATGTGAGCAGCTGCCGGCTCTCGACTCCGGGAGCCGTCCCGGCGTCGTCCGCCGCCTCGACGGCGGCCGGCAGCGGGACGGCGATCTGCCAGAACGACTCGAACACGCCGATCAGCGAGTCGAGGAGGTCCGATCTCCGCACGACGATGTGGTGCCGACGGTCCCAGTCGCCGGCCGGGGGGCACACGAGGGCGAACCGGTCGTCGCAGATGCCCATGTTCAGCGGGACCTCGGGAAAGACGCGGGCCCGTTCCCCGAGGCCGACGGAGGTCCGGACGGCCTGCCGGGCGGCCCCGTCCCGCAGCACCCGGGCCCCGTAGACGACCGTGCACGTGACGCCGCGGGTCAGCGCCTCCCGGCAGCCGGGGGCCAGCATGTTGGGTTGTGCGGATCGGCCGGTGAAGCCGATGGTCAGGCCGCGCACCCGTTCGGTGGCCTCGTCGTAGAGCCGCCGGACCAGTGCGCTGCGGGCCGCCTCCGTCCGGGCGACTTCGATGTAGTCGGCTCCGTCGGCGTGGTGGTGGTCGCGCCAGAAGCGGGACAGTTCCTCGACGCCGTCGTGCAGGGCGGCGAGTTCCTTGGTGCGCTTGTCCACCACGACGTCCAGCGCGGCGCGCGGGGGTCGGGCGACCAGCCGTGTGCCGTCCGGTTCGACCAGGCCGAGGCCGGTCAGTTCGCCGACGGCCATGTTCATGGCGTGCGAGGTCACCCGCAGGGCGCCTGCCAGTTCGGCACGGGTCAGCGGGCCGCGCTCGACGAGGAGGAGGTAGGTGTTCTCGGCCGTATCGTTTATACCTATACCATTGAGCGAATACATATCCTCGATCGTCTCATGGGCCGACCGGATGCGGCGAGCGAAACCGTCGTCCTTCCGCCGCCGGCGGGTCGACTTTGGCGGGGTGTCAGGCGGCCTGCACCCAGCAGCGCCAGGGCGGAACCGAGGGCGACGGCGTCCGCGCCCGCGCTGCCCGTACCGCCACGGTCGTGCCGGGTGATCGTCACGAGGGGCGGCGGCGACATGGGTGTGCCGCCGCCTCCGCCGCTGCCCCGGGCCTACGCCGGGAGGTGCCACTTCTGGTTGTCGCCGGCCTTGCAGTCCCAGATGATCAGCTGGGGGCTGCCGAGGCTGTAGCCGGGGTCGTCCAGGCACTTGCCGGACTGGGGGTTCATCAGGGTGCCGTCGGCGCGGGCGACCCACTGCTGGGCGCCGCCGCCGTTGCAGTGGTAGAGCTGGACGACGGTGCCGTCGGCGGTGCCGCTGTGCAGGACGTCCAGGCACGCGCCGAGGGCCCGCACCGTGCCGTCGCCGGGCAGTGTCCAGTTCTGGCCGGCGCCGCCGGTGCAGGCGGCGAGGGTGACCGGGGTGAAGTCGGCGGTGGAGCCGTTCCTGTCGTCCAGGCACCAGTTGTTCAGGCCGGTCACCGGGCCGGGGCCGCTTCCGGTGCCGAAGGTGGTGCGGCCCCAGACGTCGAGGATGGGTGCCACGTCGGCTTCGTCACCCAGGTGAGGCAGGCCGTACATGTCCTCGACGGTGCGGAGCATGCTGTAGTGGTTGATCGTCTCGCTGTAGCTGCCCGGGTGGACGTTCGCGCCGTAGAAGACGGTGGGCATGTGGTTGGCGGAGGTGAAGTTGTCCTCGTCCCACGTGACGATCAGCAGGCTGTTGTGGGTCTTGGCCCACTCCGCGTAGCCGCCGAAGACGTTCTTGACCCAGGTGTCGCCGCCCGGGATGCTGCCGTCGTGCATGGACTCGTGCTCGTTGCCGTGCGCGAAGGTGACGGCGGGCAGGGCGGCGTAGCCGGCGGCTGCGGCGGGGAAGCCGCAGTCCTGGCCGGCGGTCGGGGACGGGCAGGTCAGCCACTTGTCGACCGGGTTGGGGGCGGTGGCGGTGCCCGGCAGGTCGGCGAAGCGCAGCCAGGCGGCGGGGGTGGCTTCGTCGGAGTAGTCGGCGAAGCCCAGGCCGTGCTGGATCAGCTCGTTGGGCAGGTTGTCCCCGTCGACCGAACCGGGTGGCGGGGGAGTGCTGTTGGTCAGCCCATGGGTGGAGCCGGACAGGAGGGCGTAGTAGTTCGGCAGGCTGGGGTGCCACTCGCCGTGCGCGTCGCTGAACGACGCACCCGTCTGCGCAAGGGAGTTGATGTACGGGGCCTGGGCGGTGTTGCCGATGACGTCGCCGTAGTCCTCGTTCTCCATCATCACGATGACCACGTGGTCCGGGCGCGGGAGCGCGGCGGAGTCCGTCGTGGAGGGGGTGGCGGCGGCGGGTCCGGCGGCGGAGCATACGAGCGAGACAGCGGCTGCCATCACGGCGGCCGTGGGCCCGCCCGTCGTTCGCCTCCGCTTTCGGACACTCGGGAACAGCTTCTGCATGATCACGGTCGGTTCCTCCGAGGGTCGGCCCGATGCCGGGGATCCACCTTTTGAGACGCCGATGGGCGGGAGCGTCTCCAGGGAGGCTGTCCCGCCCATCGGGTGATGATGGTGCGTCACGTGGGACCACGCGCCGCGTTACTTGACGGAGCCGGCGGTGAGTCCGGAGACGACGTGTCGTTCGATCACGGCGAAGAGGATGACGACCGGGATGATGGCCACCAGCGAGGCGGCGAACACGTGGTTCCACTGCACGTTGTAGGCGCCGATCATGTTGTTGATGCCGACGGTGAGCGGTTGCCGGTCGGGTGAGTTGGTGAGGGTCAGGCCCATGATGAATTCGTTCCAGGCCGAGATGAAGGTGAAGATCACGGCGGTGACCACGCCCGGCAGGGCGAGCGGCAGGGTGACACGGAAGAGCGCGCCGATCCGGCTGTTGCCGTCGATCATCGCGGCTTCCTCCAACTCCATCGGGATGGAGCCGATGTAGGCGCTGAGGATCCAGATCGCGAAGGCGAGGTTGAAGGCGGCGTTGGCGAGCACCAGGACGATGGGGGTGTCCAGCAGGTCGAGCGCGTAGAACTCGCGGTAGAGGCCGACCTGGAGGGCGGTGGGCTGGAACATCTGGGTGACCAGCACGAGCAGCAGGAAGGCCTTGCGGCCGCGGAAGCGCACCCGGGCGGTGTAGTACGCGGCGGGCAGGGCGACCAGGAGCACCAGCAGGGTGGAGCCGCCGGCCACCAGCAGGGTGACCTGGAGGTTCTGGCCGAGCGTGGTGTCGGTCCAGACCTTGGTGAACGCGGACCAGTCGGAGCCCGTCGGCAGGTAGGAGTTGTCGCGCAGCTGGTCGGCCGGGCGGCCGGCGGTTATCAGCATCTCGACGTAGGGCAGCAGGAAGAGTGCGGCGAGTGCCCAGGCCAGCGTGGTGAACAGGACGGTGCGGGCACGCGGACGGCGTGCCGTCGGCGGCAACTGAAGGGTGGTCATCAGCTCTCCTCCCCGTTCCAGCGGCTGACCTTGAGGAAGACGATCACCATGAGGATCACGACGGCGAAGTTGACGACGGACATGGCGGCGGACTCGGCGACGTCGTAGCCGCGCAGCATGTACATGAACACGGTGGTGGTGGCGGTGTCGGCGTTCGGGCCGCCCTGGGTCATGCCCCAGATGACGGGGAACGAGTTGAAGACGTTGATCAGGTTGATCACCAGGCCGACCAGGAAGGCGGGGCGCAGCAGCGGCAGGGTGACCTTGCGGTAGGTCTGCCAGGGGGTGGCGCCGTCCACCC
>NZ_JBIVVI010000350.1:0-7494 GCF_044757675.1 Kitasatospora sp. NPDC091257 | reverse complement strand
CTCGGCGTGCTCGCCGCCCCCGCGCTCGACCTGCGGCTCGGCCTGCCGGGTGACGAGTCGAAGCCCACCTCCACCACCAGCTCCGCCCCGAGCCGGTACATCGCGTTGCTGGTCCCGGCCGGTTCCACCGGCTCGACCGGCAGACCGGCCCACTGCGGGAACTGCTCGGCGACCATCCGGCGCACCAGGGCCTCGTCGATGTCCAGTTCGTCGGGGTGCAGCTTGCGGGAGGAGGCCATGGTGCCCGACCCTGCCACCCGCCGGCCGCGCCGGGCAACCGAATTGCCGCGCCCGCCCGGCCCCGCGGGTCGTTCTCCTGCCCGGAGGGCGGGGCCTACTCCTGGTGAACCGCGCCCGCGGCGATCAGGCCGGGCAGGTCCCGCATGTCGTCGAAGACCACGGTGCCCGGCCCCGCCAGCCGCTCCGCGGCCGTGACGCCGCCCGCGTAGCCGAGCGCGCGCATCCCGGCGGCGCGGGCGGCCTCGACGCCGGGCCGGCTGTCCTCGACCACCACGCAGGCGGCCGGGTCGACGCCCATCGAACGCGCGGCGTGCAGGAAGAGGTCGGGCGCGGGCTTGCCGCGGGCGACCTCGGTGGCGCTGAAGATCCGTCCGGCGAAGTGGTCGTGGAGGCCGGTGCGGCCCAGGGTGTGGCGCATCTTCTCGTGGGTGCCGCTGGAGGCCACGCAGGTGGGCAGGGTGATCGCGGCCAGGGCTTCCGGGAGGCCGGCCACGGGGGTCAGCCCGGCGTCGACCGCGTCGGCGTGCAGTTCGACGAAGCGCTTGCTCCACAGGACGGCCGTCTCGGCGCCCAGCCGTTCGGCGACCGTCGCCCGATTGGCGGCCTCGGACCGTCCGACGAAGAGCTCGATCGCCTCCGCCTCGGTCAGCGGCCAGCCGTGCTCCGCCCCCAGGCGCACCAGCACCCGGACGGCGATCACCTCACTGTCCACCAGGACGCCGTCGCAGTCGAAAATCACCAGCTCTATCGGCTTGATCATCCGACCAGCATAGGCCGGTGCGCACCCGAGGGCGGTGACCGTCGAACCGGCCACCGCCCCTTGGGCGTTACCTGGTCAGCCGGTCTGGACGGAGGTGTCGTCGATCACGAAGCTGGTCTGGAGCGAGGCGTCCTCGGTCCCGGCGAACTTCACGGTGACGCTCTGGCCCGCGTAGGCCGACAGGTCGAAGGTGCGCTGCTGGTAGCCGGCCGCGGCGTCCACGTTGGAGTAGGTCTTCAGCGCGGTGCCGTTGACCGACACGGTCAGCTTGTCGTACGCGGTGCTGCCCGACTCGGCGGTGTCGATGTGCAGCCAGAAGCTCAGCGTCGCCTTGCAGCCCGACGGGATGCTCACCGTCTGCGACAGCGAGTCCGAGTGGGTCGAGCCGTAGCCGTTCAGCCACGCCTTCCAGGAGCCGCCGTGGGCCGCCTGCGAGGAGCTGTTGTCCACCACGCCGCTGGACGTCGTCCACGGGGTGGCGGTGCCGGTCTCGAAGCCCGCGTTGCCCAGCAGCTGCGCCGGGGTGCAGCTGCCGCCACCGGTGGAGACCGCCCAGGCGAAGGAGGTGGAGGCCGACGTGCCCGCGGCGTCCGTGACGGTGACGGTCACGGTGGAGCTGCCCGCGGTGGAGACGGTGCCCGCGATGACGCCGGTGGAGGAGTTGATCGACAGCCCGGCGGGCAGGCCGGTCGCGGCGTAGGACAGCGGGGCGGTGCCGCCGGAGGCGCCGATCTGGAGGTTCACCGCGCCGCCGACGACGGTGGACTGGTTGCCCGGGTTGGTCACCGAGACGGTGCCGCTGCCGGCCGGCTTGGTGAGCAGGCAGCCGGAGACGTTGAGGTCGATGGCCCGGCTGGAGTTCAGGCAGGTGGTGAACCAGTACGTCTCCTCGCCGTAGCTCTGGCCCTTGAAGGCCTTGGTGGTGCCGTCGGCGGCCACCTCGCACGGGTTGTTGAGGGTGCACATGGCGCCGTCGTCATTGCCGGTGTTGTTGATGCCGATGATCCGCCCGCTGGCGGACTCGACGATCGGCGAGCCGGAGGTGCCGTGCGTGGTGTTGCAGCCGGAGCTGTAGCGCAGCGAGTCGTGCCAGGTCCACTCGTCCTCGCGCAGGGTCGGCACGAAGCCGTTGACGGAGCAGTTCCAGACCTGCTTCCAGTACGACGAGGGTATGTACATCGACGCGCCGTCGGTCGGGTGCGAGTCGCTGATGGTCAGCGCGGTGGCGCCGTACTTGGAGCTGATCGACCCGTAGGTGTCGGTGAGTTGGTAGAGCGCGACATCGGTGCCGGTCATCGTCGCGTAGAGCACCTTGTCGGCCTGGACGGTGCCCAGGCTGTTGCCCGCGCCGTTCAGCAGGGTGCCGCTGCGGCTGGCGGTGGCGTTCTGGATCACCTGGCCGGCCGAGGGCATGGTCGGCAGGCAGTGCCCGTTGGTGAGCATCAGCGCGCGGTCGCCGGCCACCGAGGTGGGGTAACGGACCAGCGAGGCCGAGCAGTTGCTCAGGGCGATGGTGGACGTCAGGTCGGCCGCCTGGACGGCCTGCGCGGGGGCGGCGGCGAAGGCCAGCCCGCCCGCGACGACGGCACTGGTACCGGCCACCGCGACAAATCTCTTGAACATGGCTCTCCTTGTGGGGGATCGCGGGGTGTACGACTGGTCGCCGACGCCCGCGCCGCACGAAAGTGCCATGGCCACTTCAAGAGGTCAAGGATTGTGACCGAACTCGCCACTGCCCGGCACGGGTCGTGCCATCCGAAGGCAACGACCCGTCCCGGTATGCCCGTTACGGGCAGAGGCTACGCGGCGGCTACGGCTGCGGGGCGGTGGCCGCGGTCAGCCAGGCAGAATTGCCGGTGCCCTCGCCGCCCTCCGCGCGGAGCTTGACGGTCCAGGTCGTCCCGGACGGCTCGAACTCGTACTTGTCACCGACCTTGACGAACCGGCAGTCCTGGGTGAACTGCTTCACGTCGGCGTCCCAGTCCACTCCGGTGGTGTAGTGGAAGGCGTACGAGCCCGACGTGATGCCCTCGATGGTGGCCTTCTGCCCCTTGACCACGTACATCGAGGCCACGGCCTGGCCGTCCTGGACGACCGAGACGACGGCGTCCACGTCCCCGTTGTTGGTGAAGGTCAGCTCCCCCTTGCCGCGGTTCCCGCCGTCGCGGACCGGGGAACCGTTCTCCTGGGCCCGCGGCTGCGGCTGCGGCTTGGGCAGTTGCGGAACGGTGAGGGCGGCCGGCTGGCC
This sequence comes from Kitasatospora sp. NPDC091257, assembly GCF_044757675.1. Lineage (NCBI taxonomy): Bacteria > Bacillati > Actinomycetota > Actinomycetes > Kitasatosporales > Streptomycetaceae > Kitasatospora > Kitasatospora sp. NPDC091257. Next base: position 4,246 of record NZ_JBIVVI010000350.1, on the reverse strand, counting down.
GGCCGTCGCCAGCTTGGCGAGCGCGGCGGGGACCGCCACCAGTCCCTGGCCGCCGCCGAGCTGTGCCTGGATGACGCCGACGGTGCAGTACTTCTTGAGGTTGAGGTCGGTGCGGATCGTCAGCGCCTCGGAGGAGAGCGTGTTCAGGCCCGTCACCAGTTCGGTGCGCGCCGCGTCGACCCCGTCCGGTGCGCCGGCGGCCTTCAGGCTCCGGACCGCGCGGTCGGCACTGGACTCCACGATGGCGAGCGCGGTCTCGACCTCCTTCACGGTCGTCGCCGCGGCCACCTTCGACAGCCCGGTGCCGACCGGCTCCAGGGACTGCGCGAGCGTCGTCCCGAACGGCGTCGCCGAGGCGCTCGGCACGACCGTCGCCGAAGCGCTCGGCGCGGCGGCACCACCACCCCCGCCGGAGCAGGCCGCGAGCAGCAGCACCCCGCCGACCGCCAGACCCGCCCCACCCGAAGACCCCGCGCACCGCATCGACTTCACGACCCCACCCCACTGTCATCCGCCGCGCACTCCCCGTACGCGTCAGGGCGACATGCTGCCGAGCACGAACCATCCGGGTCAACCCGATAAGGACGATCATCGGAAGGGGCCGCCCCGGGGCCTCCACGGAGGTCAACTACGATCGGGCTCGTGCTCAGTCTCACCGGACTCCCGCTCCAGATCATCGCCTCCCTCCTCGCGATCGCCGTCTTCGCCGCCACCATGTGGCTCTGGCCGCGGTTCGGCGGGAAGGGCTGGAAGGCGTGGCTGGGCCGGATCGGCGCGTTCCTCGCCACCCAGGTGTCGGTCCTGGCCGCGATGGGCCTGATCGCCAACAGCTACTTCGGCTTCTACAGCTCCTGGACCGACCTGCTCGGCACCAGCGGCGGGCTCGGCACGGTGGTCGACCACCAGCCCAACGCCTCCGGGGTGGCCGTCACCGGCGAGCAGAGGTTCTACTCCGCCCAGGGCTCGGACCCGGAGCGCTCCGGCCTGATCCAGAAGGTCGACGTCAAAGGAGCCGGCAGCGGTCTGACCACCGAGGCGTACGTCTACCTGCCACCGCAGTACTTCCAGCCGGACTACGCCAAGCAGCGCTTCCCGATGGCCCTGGTGCTGACCGGCTACCCGGGCACTCCGGAGAAGCTGATCTCGCTGATGCAGTACCCGGCGTCCACGCTGAACGCGATCGAGCAGAAGAAGCTGCCGCCGACCGTCCTGGTGATGACCCGCCCCACCCTGGTCGGCGACCGGGACACCGAGTGCGTGGACGTGCCGAACGGCCCCCAGGTGGAGACCTTCTTCACCACCGACCTGCCCAAGGCCCTCGCCACCACGTACCGGATCGGCACCGACCCGGCCAACCGGGCGGTGATCGGCAACTCCACCGGCGGCTACTGCGCGCTCAAGTTCGCGCTGCGCAAGCCCGACTCCTACCGCGCGGCGGTCGCCCTCTCCGGCTACTACAGCGCCGCCCACGACGCGACCACCGGTGACCTCTTCGGCGGCAACGACCGGCTGAAGCAGGAGAACGACCTGCTGTGGCGGCTGAAGAACCAGCCGCCGGCCCCGGTCTCACTGCTGCTGACCACCGCGAAGGACGAGAACAACCGCGACGAGACCGGGGCCATGGTCGCCGCCTTCAAGGCCCCGACCAAGATGTCCACCATCACCCTGGACACCGCCGGCCACAACTTCCACACCTGGACCCGGGAGATCCCCCCGGCCCTGGAGTGGCTGGGCGAGCACCTCACCATGCCGCCATCCGCCTGACGTTCCGGATCACACGCGCCTCACAGCCCCGTCTCACGGTTCTCTCAGCCGCGCCACCCACCGTATGGCGCATGACCACGAGCAGCTACTCCCCTCCGGCCGGCGAACCGTGGCCCGAGGCCGCGAACCACCCGCCGCCGGAGGTGCCGCCCGGCCCGGCCCGGCCGGACCCGGCGCCGCTCTTCCCCGAGCAGCCCCTGCCGCCCACCGGCCCCAAGGGTCCGGCGTCCTGGTCCGGCCGGCTGCGCACCCTCCCGGCCCGCGCCTGGCGCGGGCGCGCGGACGACCCGCGCTGGGTACGCCCGGCCCTGCTGGCGCTGCTGGCCGCGACCACCGTCCTCTACCTGTGGGGCCTGAGCGCCTCCGGCTGGGCCAACTCCTTCTACTCGGCCGCCGTGCAGGCCGGCTCCCAGAGCTGGAAGGCCTTCTTCTTCGGGTCCTCGGACGCGGCGAACTTCATCACCGTCGACAAGCCCCCGGCCTCGCTGTGGCCGATGGCCCTGTCGGCGCGGATCTTCGGCCTCTCCTCGTGGTCGGTGCTGGCCCCGCAGGCACTGATGGGAGCGGCCACCGTCGGCGTGCTGTACGCGACGGTGCGCCGCCGCTTCTCCCCGCTCGGCGGCCTGCTGGCGGGCGCCGCGCTGGCGCTCACCCCGGTCGCGGCGCTGATGTTCCGCTTCAACAACCCGGACGCGCTGCTGGTGCTGCTGCTGACGCTGGCCGCGTACGGGCTGGTGCGCGCGGTCGAGGCCGCGGGCACCCGGTGGCTGGTGTTCACCGGGGTGGTGTTCGGCCTCGCCTTCCTCACCAAGACCCTGCAGGCCTTCCTCGTGCTGCCCGCGTTCGCGGTGATCTACCTGGTCGTCGCGCCCACCGGCCCGTGGCGGCGGGTGCGGCAGCTGCTGCTCTCGGGCGCGGCGATGGTCGTGGCCGGCGGCTGGTGGGTGGCGGTCGTCGAGCTGCTGCCCGCCTCCGCCCGCCCGTACGTCGGCGGTTCGCAGGACAACAGCTTCCTCTCGCTCACCTTCGGCTACAACGGCCTCGGCCGGATCAACGGCGACGAGACCGGCAGCGTGGGCGGCGGCGCCCGGATGCCGGCCGGGCTCGACCTGCCGGGCGGTGCGATGCGCGGCGGCGGTCGCGGCTGGGGCCGGACCGGGCTGACCCGGATGTTCGGCACCGACATCGGCGGACAGATCGCCTGGCTGCTGCCGGCCGCGCTGATCCTGCTGGTGGCCGCCCTCTGGGCGACCCGCCGCTACGCCCGCACCGACACCGCCCGCGCGGCCTTCCTGGTCTGGGGCGGCTGGCTGCTCTCCACCGCGCTGATCTTCAGCTTCATGTCCGGGATCTTCCACCAGTACTACACGGTGGCGCTGGCCCCGGCCGTCGCGGCGCTGGTCGGCATGGGTGTGGACGGCCTGTGGCGGGCCCGGCACCGGCTGCCCCGGGCGCTGGTGCTGGCCGGGACGCTCGCGGTGACGGCGGTCTGGGCGTTCGTGCTGCTCGGCCGTAGCCCGGACTTCGTGCCGTGGCTGCGCTGGGCGGTGCTGGTCGGCGGGCTGCTCGCGGCGGTGGCGCTGGCCGCCGGTCCGCTGGTCGTCGGCTCGCCGGCCGCCGGGTCGCCGACCGGGCGGTTCTCCGGCCGGACCGGCGCGCGGATCGCCTCGGTGGCGGGCCTGGTGGGCCTGGCGGCGGCGCTCGGCGGTCCGGCGGCGTACGCGGTGGACACCGTGAACACCCCGCACACCGGCTCGATCGTGACCGCCGGGCCGGGCGTGGACGGCGCGTTCGGACCGGGCGGCACGGGGCGCAAGGGCGGCAAGGGCTTCCCGGGCGGGCAGAACGGCCAGGGCTTCCCCGGCGGCCAGGGCTTCCCGGGCGGCCAGGGCTTCCCGGGCAGCGGCACGGGGGTGGGCACCGACCACGGCAACGGCCGCCACGAGCGCGGCAACGGCACCGGCAGCGGCACCGGCTTCCCCGGCGCGCAGGTTCCCGAGGGCACGGGCACCGACGGCCTCCCCGGCGGCGCCACCGCCGGCGGCCCGCCCCCCGGCGGCATGGGCGGCCTGCTCGACGGCCCCAAGGTGACCGACGAGGTCGCCGCCATGCTGAAGGAGAACGCCGACCACTACACCTGGGCGGCCGCCACGATCGGCTCGCAGACCGCCGCCGGCTACCAACTCGCCACCGGCGAACCGGTGATGGCCCTCGGCGGCTTCAACGGCACCGACCCCTCGCTGACCCTGGACGGCTTCCGGACGTACGTCCAGGAGGGCAAGGTGCACTGGTTCATCGGCGCCGGCGGCTCCCACCGCGGCTTCGGCGGCGCGGGCGGCGACGAGGGCGGGCAGCAGAACGAGTCCGCCCGGATCGCGTCCTGGGTGGCCGCCCACTTCACCGCGGAGACCATCGGGGGCAGCCACTCCTGCTTCTGCTTCTCCGAGCCCCACCGGTGGATCGAGTACATCGAGAGCGAGCC
>NZ_JBIVVI010000349.1:0-7495 GCF_044757675.1 Kitasatospora sp. NPDC091257 | reverse complement strand
GAAAGCTACCTCGCCGGCCTTCACCTCCGCGGCGCAATGATCTGGATCAAGGACCTCACCCGAACCCATTGATCACGACCGAATACGCGGCCTAGTCAGCCCAGGCCCAGATAAAGCTTCCAACCATACATTCAGTCGGACGCGTTCGTGCGTTTTTTGAAGAACCTCCGAGCCAGCCCAGCCCCGTCTCCCTTCCATGAAGCTGCTGGCTATGAACAGGCCGGTCAAGGTGATAAATCTGAGCAGTGCTGACTGCTCATCAGCACATTCCTGAGGTGGGGGCGGGGCTGTTCATGCATGTGCGCGCGGTCGTTGCACTGCCTGCGCGGGGCCGGGCCGAGGTCCGGGCTTCCAGGGCTGGTCGCGGACATGGAGCCGACAGGTGAGGGATGAGCCTGGCGACGGGCCGGGCAGCCGCTGGGCCGCATACGAATGGTGGCAGGCCCGCCTTGCCGAGGCGTTCTTCAGCGAGCACCGCAAGGACACACCGGTCCTCTTCTTCATCAGCGACAACGAGCTGCGCGAGCTCCAGGACGGGGCCGAGGTCCAGGGGCTCAGCACGGCCGTCAGTTCTGTGCTTGCCTGGCACGAGGACCCGTACCGCCCGGTCTCGGACCGCTGCCGCGTCTGGCGGCGCGGGAAGCGCGAGGATCCTCCGCCCTGCCTTCCGCTCCTCGCCGCAGCTGTGCTGGCGGCTGCCAGGATGCAGCGGACTGAAGCAGGGCCCGGGGCGCCCGCGTACTACGCGCGCCTTGCAGAGGTACTCCGCCCCTATTGGGGCGGGGAGCGACACCGAAAGCGGCTTGAGAGCAACTACGAGGCAGTCGTCGGCCAGTGGGTGTGCCTTGATGAATGGCTCCGGGAGCAGGGCGGGGCGCGCGGCCTCAGCACGATCCGGAAGAACGCAGCCTTCCGGAAGATCGGCTACGCCCAGTCCCAGGCTCTGGTCAGGGCGTCCGACCACGCGGCCCTGCGGCGGTTCTTCCGCTCTGAGAACCTGTCGCCGGGCCAGGAAGTCCAGGGCGGGCGGCTGCTGGAGAAGCTCAGGATGTGGAACTCCGTCAATCCAGGCGGCCTGTCCCAGAGGCTTCGCCAGGCGCTCCACTCCCGTGTGGAGGACCAACTCCTGGAGCCTTTGCTAGTCACCCTGTTCGAGGGCTGGGACGGGAGCACTGCCCTGGGGCATGGCGGCAGCAGCCTGCCCCAGGTGCGCCTGCGCGTCGTCCTCGAGGACGAATTCACGGGGTGGGAGGCGCGCTGGCATGCAGAGGCCGTCTCCGGTGTGGAGCACGATTCCCTCCGGCATCCTGCCGGGACGCTGGAAGTTGCGCTGGAGGACCAGGTGTACGAGCTCTCCGGAGCGATACCTGACCTGGCCCAGGCCCTGCAGCACGGGTTCTTCGCGCGCGGTGCGGTAGCTGAAGCCTGCGTTGAAGGCGGACGCAACGTCCTTGCGCTGCGCGAGGACTCTGTCGCCGGCGGCTGGATGGAAACCGATGTGCTGACGGCCCTCGAACCCTGTGTGTTCCTGTTCAACCCCTCTGGTCAGGGTCCGCTCCAGAGCCTCCTGGCCGGTGCCGGCCACCAGTGGCGCCGCCCTGAGAGCGTCCCGGTTCCGGGCTGGCAGGTCACTCCCGAGCTTCGGTTCGACGATGAGCAGGCCCTGGCCGCAGCTCTGTCACAGTCCGCTGTGGGGAGTGTCCGCCACCAACCGCAGCGGCGCCTGAGCCTTCGAAACGGGCTTCTCGTGGAACGCGGGTGGCGGCACCGCTCCCTCTTCCTGCTCGGCGGGGAGCCCGATGCCATGGTTCCCGAGGCCTACCGCGGGCCCGGCCTGGTGACGCTGGACGGGCAGCCGTTGGCCGTCCCCCCGGACGGTCTGACGGCACTGCGGGGAAAGGGCCTCGCCCCGGGACGGCACGTACTGGCAGCCGGCGGCACTGCCACTGACTTCTACCTCACGCCGCCACCGGAGCCCCTGGTCGGCGTTCCTGACGGGCTGGTCCCCGGTACCCCGCCGGGAACCGTCGCCGTCCCGCTGGACGGCGACGTGCGCTTCCTTACCGCAAAGGGCCACTTCCTCGCTGCCCGACGGCCCCAGGAGCCCGTGTGGTGGACGGAGCGCGCCCCAGCCCTCTGCGGCGGCGGGACAGCCCGCATACCGGTCCCGCCCGACGCTGTCTGGCTGGTGGCTTGTTCCGGCGGCAGTGACCCGGCCGTCACGCTGCTGCAGCCGCGGGAGCCGGACTTCGGATCCCTCAGCCGGGCCGCCAAGGACTTCTGGAGAGGGCTCGTCCTGCTCGACCTGGCCGGTGCAGCCCACTCGCCCCTGTGGAAGCGCTACCGGGAGGCCGCCCTAAGCCAGTTCCCGCGAGGGGGATTCACACGTGTTTGACCCGGACCTCTTCATCGCCTGGATGGCGGAACAGGGCAGCGGACCCCTGGCCGCGCTCATCCGCGACACGTCATGGGCCGCCGGCTGCGAGAGAAGACCCGTCACCCAGTGGCTCAGCCGTATCGAAGCCCTCGGCGCCGTCACGATCGACTGGCGCGCCGGCCACTGGAGCGCGAACGCCTGCGAAATCACAGACCTACCCGGAAACACCCAGACCGCCGTCCTCACCGGAGCCCGGCCCGTCGCGCCAGCCTTCTACCAGGAGCGCGGGGCGGTAGCCGTCCCCCAGGTACCGGATGAGTCCGGGATACCGCTGCCAACGGCCGTATGGCTGCAGTACTCGGAGCGCTCCCGCCTCCACGGCTTCGCGGCGTCCACCGGCACCGTGGCCGTCCCGTGCGCGGCTGAGTCCGCCGCCAGGTCCCTCCGCCCTTTCACCCTCGGACCTGTGGCGGCTCCACCGGCACGCGACAGCTCAGCCGAACGGTTCGACCCCGTCACCGGCCGGTTCGTCCCCGTCGTCCTAAGGGGCAGCTGGCCCGCCCCCGGCCTGTACCGGTTCACGCAGTTCGGCCGCCTGCACCGCTACTCCCTGCTCCACCGGCCCAGGCGGCATTCAGATCCCGGCCGCTCGCACACCCCCGACCCCTTCCCGGAGCAGACCTGGCACAGCGTCGACCGGAAGGCAGGCATCCACCACGTCACCTCCCCAGCAGCGTTCCCCCTGCACTGGAAGGCCGACCGAGCAGGCAGCCGAGGCCCCGGCACGCTGGGACGCATGACCGTTGACCGCAGGGCGCCCCTGCCGCTGGCCCAGGAACGGGCAGCGGTCCTGTGCACAGGGCTGGCGAGCTTGCGCACAGCAGCCACGGAGCACTACGACGGGGTTCCCTTCTTCATCGCCGACCGCATCGCCCGCACCCTGCACCGCCGCCTGGAGACTGAATGAGCACACCCCTGCCCGGCCTGGACGCCTTCACTACACACAACGCCTTGGCCGAGGCCTACCTGCGCTACTACGACACCGCCTTCCGGCTCCGGAACGACGGCCTCCAGGCGGAGCGCCGGGCTCTACTCGACCAGCCAGGCGGTGTGTTCGCCGATCCCTTTGTCGAGCTCCGGCCGGACTACGCCCTCACAGGGCACAGCATCGCGGAATCGGCCAGGGCGGCCGGAGCCCCCCTCGAACTAGCCGAGTTCGCTGAGTGCGGGCTCTTCGAGAAGGGGATGGAGCTCTACACCCACCAGGAGCGGACCCTGGCAAGCACCATGGCAACCGGGCGGAACGCGGTAATCACGGCCGGCACCGGATCGGGGAAGACCGAAGCATTCCTCCTGCCCATCCTGGCCGACCTGCTAAGTGAGTCACGGGGCTGGAAGGGCGCCCCAGCCGTGCCCAGCCCGTGGTGGGAGCGGTCCTCGGACAAGTACTGCCCTCAGCGGCAAGGCGAGACCGGGCACACGCCCGCAGTCCGGGCGATGATCCTCTACCCCATGAACGCACTCGTGGACGACCAGCTCGTCAGGCTCAGGCGGGCCCTGGACAGCGACCGGGCCCGCGAGTGGCTGGACGACCACCGCGACGGCCACCGCTTCTACTTCGGGCGTTTCACCGGCAGTACCCCGGTGACTGGCAGCCAGGAGCACCGCTACGCCGTCGACGAGCTGCGCAGCTACCTGAAGGCCACCGCTGCCCGCGGCGAGCGCGCCCGTGAGGCCGCCGAGGAAACCGGCAAAGAGGACATCCGGTACTTCACCCCACGCCTAGACGGGGCGGAGATGCGCAGCAGGTGGGACATGTACCACTCGTCCCCCGACATCCTGATCACCAACTACTCCATGCTCAACGTGATGCTCCGGCTCAGCCGCGACGAGGACTTCTTCCTCCGCACCGCACAGTGGCTGGACTCGCACGACGACGCCCGGTTCACCCTGGTGCTGGACGAACTCCACATGTACCGGGGGACGCAGGGCACCGAGACCGCCTACCTGATCCGCAACCTCCTCCACCGGCTCGGCCTGAACCGCCGTCCCGAGAAGCTCAGGGTCCTCGCCGCTTCCGCCTCACTGGACGAGACCCGGCAGAAGGACCGCCGCTTCCTGCAGGAGTTCTTCGCTGCTGAGGAGAAGTCCTTCCACTTCATTTCTGGAGAGGCGGCTCCCCGGGCCGCCGGCCCGGGGGACATCTCCGCAGCCGCCTCCAGGCTGGCACAGTACGCCGGCACTGAGCCCCCTCCGGCTGAGGCCGCCGAGCTGCTCTCCGCGACAGGTGCGGCGCAGGCGCTGGCCAGCGCACTCAGTGCCGGATCGGCCGGTCCCTCCGCCCCGGCCATGGCCTCTGCAGCCCTCGCCAGAAAACTGTTCCCCTCCAGCAGCAGCAAAGAAGCCAGCAAGGCCCTGCAGGGCACGGCGGCCGCCATCCGTGCTGCTGCGGAAGCCGGGGTGAGCGGTCTGCCCAGGATCCGCATCCACCTCTTCTTCCGCAACGTGGCCGGCATGTGGGCCTGCTCGGACCCCCAGTGCCCGAAGGTTCCCGCCCCCTTCCAGGACGTGTCACGGTCCGTCGGCAGGATCTACTCCGTCCCCCGCACGTTCTGCGACTGCGGCGCCCGTGTCCTGGAACTGCTCTACTGCCAGTCCTGCGGTGAGGCCATGCTCGGCGGCTACGTGCCGCAAAGCGCTACCGGACGCGCTGCCTTCAAGTCAGTCCTGCTGCCTGACAGCCCCGATCTCTCCCGCGCTCCCGACCGGGCCGGCAAGGACCGGTCAGCGGAGAACTACGTCGTCTACTGGCCCTCCAAGAGCCAGCAGCGCGCTGACGACGACGCTGAGTGGAGTGCCGACAGCGGCAGTGTCACGTTCGCCTTCCGCCGCAGCGCCTACGATCCGGCCACCGGCCTGCTGTCCAACCGGGCAAGCGGGCACACCGGCTGGAGCTTCCATGTGAGCACGCCTGCCGACAAGAACACCGGCCGGCCCAAGCACGCGCTCGCCGTGTTCCCGCCCTTCCCCACCCGCAGCCCCTGCTGTGGAGCCGACTGGGAACGCATCTACACCAAGCAGGGCATGCGCAGGCCCGTCACCGATCCCGCGCGACTGGCATCACCCGTGCGGACGATGAGGACCGGTTTCGAGAAGATCAACCAGGTGCTGTCGGACGAGCTTGCCGAGCAGTTCGCGGATCCTGCCGAGCGCAAGCTGATCGTCTTCACCGACAGTCGGCAGGACGCCGCCAAGCTTTCCGCAGGCATCGCCCTGCGGCACTACCAGGACCTCGTCCGGCTCCTCGCCCTGGACGAGCTGGGAAAGTCTGCCCGAGCGGCAGAAGATGTGGCCGCCGTCCGCGCAGATCCGCAGGCGCAGTCCGAGGTCGGCACCGCTGCCGTCGAACGCCTCAGGGCGCATAACAGAGATGACCTGAACGACCTGCGCCTGGCGCTGCTGACCAACGATGAAGCCACGGCGACCGCAGCGGGAGCACGGCTCGCATCCCCTCCCGCCCTTGAGGCTCTGGCCAAGGTGCACGTCAACAAGCGCCTGCTCTCCCTGGGAGTCAACCCCGCGGGACCGAAGCCGAGCGTCCAGCAAGTCAATGACCTGCCTTGGCACGAGTTCTTCGACTGGGAACAGCAGCCCCCCGCACTTCAGCTGGGAACCTCAGACGCCCAGAAAGCTGCGCTGAGTTCCGAGAACGGGCTCCTGGAGAACATCCTCGAATCCCTCTTCTCCGGTGCTGGCCGCGATATCGAATCGCTCGGACTGGGTTCTGCCGCCCCCTCACAGGCCGTCCCCGACCCTGACGGCCTCGGCCGCGCCAGCCTGCGGGTCCTCGCCGAACTACGCCGTTTCCACGCCCTCCGCGACGGCAGGGACAAGCCTCCGCCGCAGCTCAGGGAGTACTGGAAAGCCGTCGCACGGAACCAGGGCAAGCACCCGGACGACGTGCAGATCGCCGCCGAGGCCGCGTGGGGCAGGACGGTACGGGAATACCTCATCGACCCCAGGACAGCGGCAGTCCAGCCCTCTCCCGGCCATTCGTGGCGGTGCGGCCAGTGCGGGCGCCGACACCTCACACCGAGCGCCGGGACCTGCACGCGCTGCCACAGCGCCCTCCCCGTGCAGCCTGAACCTGACAGGAGCCCGGAGGCGAGCGACTACTACGCCTGGAAGGCAGCTAGCGACCGCGCCGCTTTCCGCCTGAACTGCGCCGAGCTGACGGGCCAGACCGACCGTCTCGATGCCCAGTCCCGCCAGGCCCGCTTCCAGCAGGTCTTCCTGAACGACCCGCCCGAGGTCCCGCTCGTGCACGGGATCGACCTCCTTGCGGTCACCACCACCATGGAAGCCGGCGTCGACATCGGACCGCTGTCCGCCGTCCTGATGGCCAACATGCCGCCCAGCCGCTTCAACTACCAGCAGCGCGTCGGGCGGGCCGGCCGACGGACCTCTCCGGTTGCAGTCGCGCTGACTGTCTGCCGGGGACGCAGCCACGACGAGCACTACTTCGCGAACCCGTCATCGATCACCAACGACCCGACTCCGCCCCCCTACCTGTCCCTCCAGCGGCCGGAGATCCTGGAACGAGCCCTGTCCGCCGAAGTCCTGCGCCTCGCGTTCCGCAACCTCGACGCACACGGCGGCTCAGGCAGCGTGCACGGCGAGTTCGGCAAGGCCCGCGACTGGCCCGCGGCCCTGCCAGCCGTCCGTGAGTGGCTCAACCAGCATGACGGCGTACTGGCCACGGCAGCACAAGTGCTGAGCGCCTTCACCCCGCTCCAGCCGACTGACATCCTCACCAGCCAGTGGCTGGAGAAACTGCTGCAGAAGGTCACAAAGGTCGCCGCCCAGCCCACCGGCTCGGAGGAACTCAGCGAGCGCCTCGCGCACTCAGGCGTGCTGCCCATGTTCGGATTCCCCACCCGGGTCAGGCAGCTCTACCTGAAAGTCCCCCAGAGGAGGTCTCCCTGGCCGCCTGACAACACGATCGACCGCGACATCGCCATGTCCGTCTCCCAGTTCGCCCCGGGCAGCGAGGTCGTCAAGGACGGCCAGGTGTTCACAGTCGACGGGATCACCGACTTCGAGCCCACCCCCAGGAGC
>NZ_JBIVVI010000348.1:0-7525 GCF_044757675.1 Kitasatospora sp. NPDC091257 | reverse complement strand
GGGGCACCTGCCGCGGCGCCTCCCTCGGCCGCCGCCGCCCCGCGCGCGACACCCCCTCCCGCCCGGGAGGGGGCCGGGAAGCGGCACGGCCCGACACCGGCGCCGTGCCCGAAGCTACGATGGTTCCCCGGCGGCCGACCCCGTGCACCAGCGCCGCCCGAACCGGCAGTGGTGACGCAGGAGGCCAGGTGGCGCAGGAGGCGGAGATGGCGGGAGCCGGGGCGAGTTCGCTCGCCGAGAAGATCGAGACGCTGTTCCGCACGGTCCGGCGCCCCAACCGGGAGCAGTACAGCAACGAGGACGTGGCGCGCGCCTGCCGCGAGGCCACCGGCGAGACCTTCTCGGCCACCTACCTGTGGCAGCTGCGCACCGGCAGGCGCGACAACCCGACCAAACGTCACCTGGAAGCCCTGGCAGGGTTCTTCCAGGTCTCGCCCGCCTACTTCTTCGACGACCGCTCCGAGGAGATCCTCGCCGAACTCGCCGTCCTGGAGGCGCTGCGGGACGCCGGCGTCCGGAACATGGCGCTGCGGGCGGTGGAACTCTCGCCCGAAGCCCTGGACACGGTCTCCGATGTGATCGAGACTATCGCTCGCCGGGAGGCTGCCAGGGGCAAACCCTCCCGGTGAGCACGACGCGGTGCCACCGGGAGGCACCCCGCGACGGCTGACCGGCCACGCCGGCCCCGGCGGACAGGTGAGGCGCGCATTGCGGTGGATCCGACGGCACGGCGGACTGATGCGGCGCTGCCGCGCGATCAGCGACTCGCTCGAACTCCCCGACCCGTTCGACGCCGCCGAGCTCGTCGCCCGCCTCGCCCGCGACCGCGGCCGGCCCATCGACCTGATCGCCGTACCCGCACGGCCCGGGGCTCCGTGCGGACTGCTGGTGACGACCGGTCAGGCCGACTACATCGTCTACGCCGAGGACACCAGCGAGGTGCACCGCCAGCACATCCTGGTGCACGAGTACGCCCACCTCCTGCTGGGCCACACCGACGGCACCCCGGCCGACCCGGGACTCACCCGCGGCCTGCTGCCGCACCTCTCCCCGGCACTGATCGGGAAGGTCCTGGGACGCACCGTCTACCTCGAACCGCAGGAGCAGGAGGCCGAATTGCTCGCCTCGCTGATCCTCAAGCGCGCCCTGCTGCCCGGCGGCCGGCCGTCCGGCGCGGAGCCCCGCGACGCCGAGTGGGCGCACCGGCTCTCCCCCCTGCTGGGCACCCGCCGCCCGACCGGCCCGCATGACTGACCCCGTCCTCGCCCTCGCCGCGGCCTTCCTGCTCGGCCTGGGCACCTACCGCTTCCTCGCGGGCCGGCGCCGCGGGCGCTCGCCGGCCCTGCGCTTCACCTGCTGCTTCGCCTGGTGCTTCGGTGCCTTCCTGGCGCTGACGGCCGCCCGGGGCAGGGTGGACATCGACCACGGAACCGGCCTGGCGGGCCTGTCCGGCATGCTCACCGACCACCTCAGGACGGGCTCCGCCGGATTCCTCGCACTGACCGCCGTCGCGCTGCGCCGCCCCGAGGCCGACGCCCGCGCGCTGCGCCGCCGCTGCGTCGGCACCGCCCTCGCGGTCCTCGCCGCGACCGTCCTGTTCCTGCTCGCCCGGCCCCGGGAGGACGGCGGCCAACTGGTGGCCACCGGCGCCCTCGGCCCCGTGGCACTGGCCGGCTACGACCTGGTCATCACCGGCTACGTGGTCGGCTGCCTGGTCACCCTGCTGCGCCGGACGACGCACTGGACCCGCCGGGCCGACGACACGGCCCTGCGCACGGCCCTCGGCCTGGTCACCCTCACCACCGCCGTCGGCCTGATCTGGGCCGCTTGGGGCCTCGACGACGTCCTCGGCGCCCTGCGCACGGGCCGTCAGCTGACCACCGAGGACCCCGTCTCGCTGGCGCTCGGACGCGTGTGCGCGATCCTGCTGCTGGCCGGCGCCACCACGCTGCTGTGGGCGCGCGCCGGGCGCGCCGCCCGGCGGTGGCGGGCCGCGTACCGCGGCTTCCGGTCGCTCGGTCCGCTGTGGCGGGCCCTGCACGCGGCCTTCCCGCAGATCGCCCTCACCACGGGCCGGATCACCCCGGGCCGGATCACCGCGGGCCGGATGCCACCCGCCGACGCCGAACTCGCCCTCTACCGGCGGGTCATCGAGATCCGGGACGGGCTGCTGATCCTGCGTCGCTACCGCACGGCCGAGGACTCCTCCGCCCCCGACGTCTCCTCCGCCGATGCCGACGCCGATGCCGACGCCGACGCCGACACCGACGCCGACACCGACGCCGCCGCGCGGGCCGAGGCCGTCCGGATCGCCGCCGCCCTGCGCCGCGCCCGCACCCGGGCTCCCGACGGCCCCCTCCGCGGCGGCCCGCCGCCGGCCGAACCGCACCTGCCGCACACCGGCGGCCTGGAGGCCGAGACCCGCTGGCTGGGGCAGATCGCCCGGGCGCTGCGGACCCTGCCACCGCTGCCGACCGGCCCGGCGGCGGACTGGAGCCCGAACGCCGCGCCTTCCGCTCCTTAATCGGCTTTTCCCCGAACCCGATTCGGCATTTCCGATTCACCGACCTGACGACAACTTGACCACAACAAGGCCGAGTTATTCCGCTGAAAATATCTGACGAACAGCCAGGCGGAAAGAGTGGAAATGTCCCGAAGGCCGCTCCCCCTCGGCCGCTCCGCGCCCGGGAACCGTCCACCCCCGCACCGGCGTCCCGCTGCCGGGGCACGTCGGTGACCGCCCATGGCCCCCACTGCCGCCCGGACCGCGCCGCCTCCATCCACGACACCCCGGGTGACCAGCACCGACGACCAGGAGATGGGATGCCCGCCACTCGTCGCGGCGTCGCATCGAAGCTGTCGGTCACCGTTCGCCGCCGCCGCCCGGGGGCGAGAACGGACCGCGACAGCCCTCCAGGTCTGTGACTTCCGCCACAGTGCATCAAGTGGTTTGTCCGGTTTTACCTGCGCTGCTCCCCTTCTGACGACGCATCGACCCGGGCATGCATCCTGGCGGATTTCTCATGAACCTTTGACACCTGATTAAGCGTCCATAAAGATCCGCTCAAACTTCGCCCACATATCGGAAGTCGGAGCTTACGCACAGTGAGAACAGCAGCAAGACGGTCGGGCAGTCTGCTCGCCGCGGCACTCGCCGCGGTCGCCCTGACCGCGACCGCGGTGGTGCCGGCCGCCGCCGCGACCGGCGGAACGCCACCGCCCGGCCTGACGGGCTCCCAGGACACCGCCGAGAGCCTGGCCGTCAAGGAGGCCGCCCGCAGCGGCAAGCCGGTCGAGGTACTCGCCAAGCGCAGCGAGACCAGTGACACCGTCGCCCAGCCCGACGGCAAGCTGAAGACCACCACCTACGTCCAGCCCAAGCGGGTGCGCAAGAACGGCGCCTGGGTGGACCTCGACCCGACGCTGCAGGCACTGCCCGGCGGCGCCGTCGCCCCCAAGGGGTCCACCGCCGACCTGCGGTTCTCCGGCGGTGGCAGCGAACCGCTGGTCACGATGGCCCGGGCCGGCAAGGAGCTGAAGCTCAGCTGGCCGAAGCCGCTGCCCAAGCCGAAGGTCAACGGCGCGACCGCCGAGTACGCGTCGATCCTGCCGGACGTGGACCTGCGGCTGTCCGCCACCAAGACCGGGTTCACCCAGGTCGTCGTGGTGCACACCGCCGAGGCCGCCAAGAACCCCGAGCTGGACCAGCTCCGGCTCGGCCTGCAGGGCACCGGCCTGACGGTCAGCCAGGAGGCGGACGGCACGCTCAAGGCGAAGGACCCGTCCGGCGGCGGCACCGTCTTCGAGGCGCCCGTCCCGGTGATGTGGGACTCCTCCAAGCCGGCCGCCGTCACGCCGGACGCCCCGGCGACCGCCACGCCGAACGCCCCGGCGACCGCCACGCCGAACGCCCCGGCCGCCGCCCCGAAGACGTTCAAGGCCGCCCCGCAGGCGGCGCCGCAGGCCGAGGCCCCCGCCCCGGGCGCTCCCGCCGCCGGTCGGAACGACCTCGCCGCCGCCGGCTACGGCGACCTGCCCGGCGAGGGCGCCAAGATGACCCGGCTCAAGGTCGACCTGCCCAAGGACGGCCTGGTCCTGTCGCCCGACCAGGGCATGCTGGACGCCGCGGACACCGTCTACCCGGTGATGATCGACCCGGCGTGGAACACCCCGCACGCCGGTGACTGGGCGGGCGTCTCGCGCAGCTACCCGAACCAGGCGTACTGGCACTTCACGTACAACAGCAGCTACGTCCACGACTGGGGCGTCGGCTACTGCGGCGACACCTCGCGGTGCGCGCCGACCGACGTGAAGCGGGCCTTCTTCCAGGTCTCCAACCCGTTCGTGGGCAAGCAGATCCTCAGCGCCACCTTCGGCACCTACGAGAGCTGGTCGTACTCCTGCGACGCCCGGCCCGTCGAGCTGTGGAACACCGGCTACATCTCCCCCGGCCTGAACTGGAACAGCCAGAACGCCTCCGGGTTCTGGAGCCGCTACCTGCAGACCATCAACACCGCGAAGGGCTGGAGCGGCAGCTGCCCCGGCGGCTGGCTGGAGTACGGCCAGGACGGCGCGGTGCGCAACCTGGTCCAGGACGCCGCCAACTGGGGCTGGCCGACCATCAGTTTCGGTCTGAAGGCCCAGAACGAGGGCGACACCCTCGCCTGGAAGCGCTTCACCGACGACGCCTACCTGTCGGTGTACTACAACCTGCGGCCCAACCAGATCCCGATGTCCGACATGACGATGTCGCCGGGCTCGGTCTGCCAGTACCCGGGCATCAAGATCAACAAGATGCCGCAGGTCACCACCCGGGCGAGCGACCCGGACGGCGAGGCCATCGGCGTGCAGTTCGCGGTCGGCTGGGACGACGGCAGCGGCCTGCGCCGCCGCTGGTGGTCCACCGGCTCGGAGGACGCCGCACCGGGGTGGGACACCTTCAAGGCCTCCGGCTCGATGTTCTCCTGGCCGCTGCCCACCGGCCTGCCGCAGAACCTCCAGCTCGACTGGGAGGCCCGCGCCTGGGACGGCGCGCAGTGGGGGCCGTGGTCCTCCGACGGTGACCCGACCGGCTGCTACTTCATCGTCGACACCTCCGCACCGGACGGCCCGGCGATCACCTCGGACGCCTACCCGGGCTCCAAGGACGCCACCGCCGCGCTCCCCTGGACCGACGGCGTCGGCAAGAACGGCTACTTCACCCTGAAGTCGGCCGCGACCGACGTGGTCAAGTACCAGTGGGGCCTGGACACCTCGCCGTCCGCGGCGAACGAGATCGCCACCGGCGGCGGCGCCGCACAGACCGTCCGCGTCCAGCCGCAGACCGCCGGCGTGCACTTCCTCTCCGCCCGGGCCGTCGACGGCGCGGGCAACGCCTCGCAGCCCGAGACGTACTACTTCAACGTGCTCTCCGGCCAGACCCAGCGCACCGGTTGGTCGATGGACGACGCCGCCGGCGGCACCTCCGTCGCCGGCACCGGCGGCAGCTTCGAGGCCACCCTCGGCTCCGGCACCACCCCCGGGGCGCCCGGCCACCTCGCCGAGGGCCTCGCCTTCGACGGCACCGCCAACGGCTACGCCGAGACCCAGGGCACGGTGCTGAACACCACCCGCGGCTTCGCCGTCTCCGCCTGGGTCAACCTCACCGAGAACACCCGCAACAGGGTCGCCGTCAGTGAGAACGGCAACTCCGCGGCCCGCTTCGCCCTCGGCACCTTCGGCGGCAAGTGGAGCATGTGGACGTCCAGCCGGGACAACCCCACCGACTACGCCCTCGAAGCGGCGAGCTCCGACGCCCCCGTGGTGCTCGGCCAGTGGACCCACCTGGTCGGCGTCTACGACCCGGTGGCGAAGACCAGCACCCTGTACGTCAACGGCGTGCCCGGCACCCCGGTGAACGTGGTCGCCAACTGGGACGTCCACGGCGCGCTGGAGTTCGGCCGCTCCAAGTACTTCGGCAACTGGACCGACCCGTGGAAGGGCTCGGTCGACGAGGTCCGGCTCTGGGACCGCTCCCTGAGCAAGGCCGAGGCCGCCGACGTCGCCGCCGACAAGCAGCTCGCCACCGGCCTGCCCGCCACGTCGGTCTGGCACCTGGACGGCGCCTCCGCCAAGCCGGTCGGCACCGCCGAGACCGACAACCTGACCGCCTACAGCGGCGTCGCACTCGGCCGGCCCGGCATCGCCGACAAGGCGATCCACCTGGACGGCGTCGACGACTACCTGCGCGGCACCCGCCCGCAGGTCGACGGCAGCCGGGACTTCTCGGTCTCCGCGTGGGTCAAGCTGCCCGCGCCGACCCCCGGTGACACCACCGCGAAGATCGCCGTCACCCAGATCGGCCAGCACAACAGCGAGTTCTCGCTGTACTACTCCACCTACTGGAAGCGCTGGATCTTCGGCCGCTACAAGGAGGACACCTCCGCCGACACCCTGGTCCGCACCTGGCAGCCCGACTGCACCCCGGGCACCCAGATCAACGGCGCGCCCTGCTTCGCCGGCACCACCGGCGAGTGGACCCACCTGCTGGGCGTCTCCGACACCGCCGCCAAGAAGCTGCGCTTCTACATCAACGGCTTCCTGGTCGGCGAGTCCGACTACACCCAGAACGCGCCGTGGGCCAACCCCGGCCCGCTGCAGATCGGTGCCGTCAACCGCGAGGGCGCCAACGGCGAGTTCTTCGGCGGCGACATCGACGACGTGCGCCTCTACGACCGCGTCGTCACCGGCCCCGAGGCCAGCGCGATGGTCCAGCAGCGCCCGCAGCTGGCCGGCCGCTGGAAGCTCTCCTCGGCCACCGGCACCCCGGCCGTCACCCCGGACGAGGGCCCGGCCAAGGCCGGCGCCCAGCTCGGCGGCGGCGCCTCGATCAAGGCCGACGGCGGCGTGCTGCCCGCCCCCGGCACCCTGCTGCTGGACGGCTCCACCGGCTACGCGGCCACCGGCTCCGTCCCGCTGCACACCGGCCAGAGCTTCACCCTGGCCGGCTGGGCGAACACCGCGGGCGTCCCGACCCGGGACATGACGGTGCTGTCCGTGGCCGGCGCCAACAACAGCGCGGTCACCCTGCGTTGGCACACCCTGGGCAAGGACGCCAACGGCCAGCCCACCGGCCAGTGGCAGGCCGAGGTGCGCGACTCCGACGCCACCGGCGCGGTCCGCACCCTGACCGCCCACACCCCGGCCACCTCCGTCCTGGAGAACTGGACGCACCTGGCGGTCAGTTACGACGCCTTCGCGGACCGGCTCGCCCTGTACGTCGGCGGCCAGATCGAGAACCAGGGCTGCCCGGACGGTTCGACCGGCTGCACCCCGCACATCTCCTGGACCGGCGCCCCGCAGCCCTACGAGGCGACGGGCGGCGTGCAGTTCGGCCGCAACCGGGCGGCCGGCGCGTGGGGCGAGTACTTCTCCGGTGAGCTGGACGACGTCTGGCTGTACCAGGGCGTACTGAGCCCCGCGCAGATCACCAAGCTCGCCGACTACAACGTCGAGCTGAACACCTCCACCGGGGTCTGATTCCCCC
>NZ_JBIVVI010000347.1:0-7535 GCF_044757675.1 Kitasatospora sp. NPDC091257 | reverse complement strand
GGCACCGGACCGGACGGGGTGCCGGGCGCCGGGCGGCAGGCCCCCGTGACGGCCGCGGCCGCCCGGCTCCCCAAGGCGAGGAACCGGACGGCCGGCGGTACGGACGCGGGCGCGGCGGGCGCAGCGGGCGCCGCCGGCGGCGATCAGGCCCAGCTGGAGTGCAGCGGCTTGCCCTCGGCGTAGCCGGCCGCGCTCTGGATGCCCACGATCGCCTTCTCGTGGAACTCCTCCAGACTGGCAGCGCCCGCGTAGGTGCAGGAGCTGCGGACGCCCGCGATGATCGAGTCGATCAGGTCCTCGACGCCCGGGCGGGCCGGGTCGAGGAACATCCGGGAGTGCGAGATGCCCTCCTCGAACAGCGCCTTGCGGGCCCGGTCGTACGAGGAGTCCTGGGCGGTGCGGTTGCTCACCGCACGGGCCGAGGCCATGCCGAAGCTCTCCTTGTACTGGCGGCCGTCGGCGGCGGTCTGGAGGTCGCCCGGGGACTCGTAGGTACCGGCGAACCAGGAGCCGATCATCACGTTGGAGGCGCCGGCGGCCAGCGCCATCGCGACGTCGCGCGGGTGGCGCACGCCGCCGTCCGCCCAGACGTGCTTGCCGAGCCGGCGCGCCTCGGCGGCGCACTCCAGGACGGCGGAGAACTGCGGCCGGCCGACGCCGGTCATCATCCGGGTGGTGCACATGGCGCCGGGGCCGACGCCGACCTTGAGAATGTCGGCGCCCGCCTCGACCAGGTCGCGGACACCGACGGCGGAGACCACGTTGCCGGCCACGATCGGGACCTGCGGGTCCAGTCCGCGCACCGCGCGCAGCGCGCTGATCATGGACTCCTGGTGGCCGTGCGCGGTGTCGACCACCAGCACGTCGGCGCCGGCCTCGATCAGCGCCTCGGCCTTGCCCGCGACGTCGCCGTTGATGCCGACGGTGGCGGCGATCCGCAGCTTGCCGGCCGCGTCCAGGGCCGGGGTGTAGAGGGTGGCGCGCAGCGCGCCCTTGCGGGTGAGGAGGCCGACCAGCCGGCCCTCGCCGTCCACGACCGGGGCGAGCTTGCGGTGCGCCTCGGTGAGCTTGTCGAAGGCGGTCCGCGGGTCGATGCCCTCGTCCAGCACCAGCAGCTCGCGGGACATGATGTCGGCCAGGCTGGTGAAGCGGTCCACGCCCTGGCAGTCGGACTCGGTGACCACGCCGACCGGCCTGCCGTCCTCGACCACCACGAGGGCGCCGTGGGCGCGCTTGGGCAGCAGCGAGACGGCCTCGGCCACGGTGGCGCCCGGGGCGAGCGTGATGGGGGTGTCGAAGACCAGGTGGCGCTGCTTGACCCAGGAGACGACCTCGGCGATGACCTCGGTGGGGATGTCCTGCGGGATGGCGACCAGGCCGCCGCGGCGGGCGACGGTCTCGGCCATCCGGCGGCCGGCGATGGCGGTCATGTTGGCCACGACCAGCGGGATGGTGGTGCCGGTGCCGTCGTTCGAGGAGAGGTCCACGCCCTGCCGGGAGCCCACGGCGGAACGGCTGGGGACCATGAAGACGTCGTCGTACGTCAGGTCGTACGAGGGCTTGAGGTCGTTCAGGAAGCGCATGAAGAAGGGCTCTCTGGCTGGGGGATACACCTCGGGTGCGGTTGCGGCGATGCCGCCGGAGCGCACTCGGGCGCCCGGCACCCAGCATTCGATTCTCCGTGAGGGCGGGGCCAAAAGCCAGTTCGAGGAGCTTTGCTGGGGCTGTCCACAAACCGTGATCAATGCTCCGCGCGTAGACATGGAGGATCATCCAAAGACCCCCTCCGACGTCCGGTTTTCGCCCCGGTCCGGACCGCTCCCGTAGCATTCACGCGGTAACGGGCATGGCTTCACGCGTGTGGGCGTGGCGAACGGGAAAGCGGCAGCAGGCGTGAGCATCGGGCAGACGGACATCGAACAGACGGACATCGCGCGGCCGGACATCGCGCCGGACCGGATCGGGGACGCCGAGGAGATCGACTACGGTCCCGGCCTCGACCCCGAGCGGCTGAAGCTCTGCCTGGAGGTGATCGCCGAGCTCGACGAGCTGCACGTGGACCACCCGGACGCGATCACCGTCCGCCAGGCCGTCGGCGGCATATTCCGCACCCTGAAGCAGCGTCGCCGCCAGGAGACCCGGGCCCGCAAGACCGCCAACGACCGCGAGGTCACCGCCCGCACCGCCACCGGTGCGCCGAGCCGGATCGACGACGAGACGGCCGGCGCCTTCGGCCTGACCACCGTCACCACCACCGAGATCGCCGGCATCCTGGAGCGCCCGCGCTCCTGCTACACCTGCAAGCAGCGGTACGTCGAGGTCGACGCCTTCTACCACAACCTCTGCCAGAACTGCGCGGTCAAGAACCGCGCCCGCCGGGACGCCCGCGCCGACCTCACCGGCAAGCGCGCACTGCTCACCGGCGGCCGCGCCAAGATCGGGATGTACATCGCGCTGATGCTGCTGCGCGACGGCGCCCACACCACCATCACCACCCGCTTCCCCAACGACGCGATCCGCCGCTTCAAGGCGATGCCGGACAGCGCCGAGTGGATCCACCGCCTCAAGATCGTCGGCATCGACCTGCGCGACCCGGCCCAGGTGCTGGCGCTGGCCGACGAGGTCGCCGCCGACGGCCCGCTGGACATCCTGATCAACAACGCCGCGCAGACCGTGCGCCGCCCGCCGGAGTCCTACCGCGAGCTGGTGAACGCCGAGTCCGCGCCGCTGCCGGCCGGCGAGCTGCCGCAGGCCACCACCATCGGCCGCTTCGGCAGCGGCAGCGTCGACCTGCCCGCACTCCCCCACCAGGCGGGCGGCGACGTGCAGCGGATCACCGCCGAGGACGTCACCTCGCTGGCCCTGGTCACCGGCTCCGCCACGCCCGCCCGGATCGCGGCCGGCACCGCGATCGACGCCGGCGGCCTGGTGCCCGACCTCGCGGACACCAACAGCTGGGTGCAGACCGTCTCGGAGGTCGGCCCGATGGAGCTGCTGGAGGTCCAGCTCTGCAACTCCACCGCGCCGTTCATCCTGATCAGCCGGCTGCGCCCGGCGATGGCCGCCTCCTCGTCCCGCCGCAAGTACGTGGTCAACGTCTCCGCGATGGAGGGCGTGTTCGCGCGCGGCTACAAGGGCGCCGGCCACCCGCACACCAACATGGCCAAGGCCGCGCTCAACATGCTCACCCGCACCAGCGCGGAGGAGATGTTCCAGTCCGACGGCATCCTGATGACCGCCGTGGACACCGGCTGGATCACCGACGAGCGCCCGCACCCGGACAAGATGCGGCTCGCCGACGAGGGCTTCCACGCCCCGCTCGACCTGGTCGACGGCGCGGCGCGGGTGTACGACCCGATCGTGCGCGGCGAGGCCGGCGAGGACCTGTACGGCTGCTTCCTCAAGGACTACGACCGCGCCAACTGGTGACCTGCTGAAGGAGATGGCGAGTTGAGCACAGCACCGACCGCACCGCTGCTCGGCGCGGGGATCATCGTGCCCACCGGGGACGGCCGGGTGCTGATCGGCCGCCGGACCACCGCCGGCGAGCCGCCCACCTGGAGCCTGCCCGGCGGCAAGGTCGACCTCGGCGAGTCCTTCGAGCGGACCGCGGCCCGCGAACTCGCCGAGGAGACCGGCATCGTGCTGCCCGCCGAGGAGATGCGGGTGCTCGCCGTCCACCTCGACCACGAGCTCGGCCGGCCCAGGCTGACCGCCGCCGTGCTGGCGCCGCCCAGCCTGGCCGAGGCCGTGGTCACCGAGCCGCACGCCTGCGCCGGCTGGGAGCGCTTCCCGGTGGACGCGCTGCCGGAGCCGATGTTCTACCCGTCCGCGCTGGTCCTCGGCAGCTGGCTGCCGGGGCTGTCCCCGCAGGTGCGGGCCGGGACGCACGGCTACCCCGTCGCCCGCTGAGGGCGGGCGGCGGGGCAGCCTCCGGGCCGGGGTGGTCAGCCGTTGCGGGCCGCCTCCGGCCCGGTGATCCGCTTCAGCAGCGGCAGGGTGGAGGCGATGATCCCGACCGAGGCGACGATGCCGAGGGCGACGACGCCGAAGTACACCGCCCCGGGCGACACCAGGCCGTAGTCCATCTGGGACGAGAGGAACAGGGCCGCGGCGGCGAAGGCCGCGCCGAGCGAGATCACCGCCACCGCCAGCAGCGGCAGCACGCTCTCCAGCGCGATCACCCGCTGCAGCAGGCGCAGCGGCGACCCCGTGAGCCGCAGCATCGCGAACGGCCGCCTGCGGTCGGAGAGCCCGGCCACCACGCTGACCGCGAGGCTGCACCCGGCGATCGGAAGCGTGGTCAGCAGCACGACGTTCGCCAACTGCCGCCATCCGGCGAGCTGTTGCTGACCTTCGGTGGCCCAGTCGCCGACCGTGTGCGCGTCGTGGTCCGGCCATGCCGCGGTGAAGACCGTCCGGACCCGTTCCTTCGCCGCCGCCGATCCGTCGGTCGTGGCGTAGAGCGCCTGGACCGGGAGCCCGGCGACCTCCTCCGCGGAGATCGGGGCGGCGGGCCACTCGGTGTCGGGGTGCGACGTGAGGTTGAGGAAGTCGCGCAGAGGGACGGCGGCGACGCTCGCCCCGGCCGCGCAGTGGCCGACCACGGGGATCCGGGCGAGGTCCGCGCAGGACACCAGGCCGGGGGTCATGAGCGGGGCGTCCGGGCGCGGGTTCACGGGGTACTTCGCGAGCCCGTCCGGATTGCTGTGGACCACCGCGAGGCCCTTGAAGCCCGGCACCGCCCGCACCTCGGCCAGCACCCGCTCCGGCGTCGAGCCCGCCAACGGCGGCCGGCCGTCCCGGAACTCGCCCTGCACCACGGACGCCCGGGACATCGGATCGCCGCCCAGCGAACCGCGGTTGGCGTTGATCGTGCCGATGATGCAAACCGTCGACGTGGTGACGAACAGTGCCAGGATCAGGCCGCTGACCGCGCGGAACCCGGTCTTCGGGTCGTCCGCGAGCCGGCGCACCGCGATCAGCGTGGCCGGGCGGCCGGTGCGGCGGGCGACCGTACGGGCGGCGACCATGGTCAGCCACGGCCCGGCGATCACCAGGCCCAGCATCACCAGCAGGAACCCGGGCAGGTAGGCCGCGGCCTGCCCGTTGCCGGTGGCCGGGCGGCGGCCGACGAAGTACACCAGCTCCGCGAGCCCGGCCAGCAGCGGGATCAGCCGCCAGGCCCGGGGCGGCTGCGGGGTGACCCGCCGGCTGACGCCCAGGGGGGAGATGGCGACCCGGCGCAGCGCGAACCGGGCCGCGACCGCTGCGGCCAACGGCACGGCCAGGGCGGTGCCCAGTATCTGGAGCCCGGTCAGGGTCAGGTCGTCGAGGTGGAAGCGGCCGCCGGTGAAGGGCACGTCGGCCGCCGGCGGGCGCAGCGCGAGGTAGAGGCCGAAGCCGGCGACCGTACCGGCCACCGCGGCGACGGTGGACTCGACCGCGGCGATCACCGCGATCTGCCGCGGGGTGGCGCCGACCAGCCGCATCGCGGCGAACCGCTGCTCCCGGGTGGCGGCGGACAGGCGGGTCGCGGTGCCGATGAAGATCAGCACCGGGAAGATCATCGCACCGCCCACGACGGACAGGATGAGCGTCATCGCATCGCCCCGGATGCCCCGGCTCAGGCAGTCACCGTTCCCGCACTCGGGTCGGGTCGTGGCGATGGTGGTGACGGCGACGGCCCCGTGCGCGCCCTTGACCTCGTCGACCGTCCGGCCCACGAGCACGGCCAGGGTGTCCGGGGACGGCATCGCCGAGTCGTTCAGCGTGCCGACCATCCGGCCGGGGATGCGGTCACCGAGTTCGACGGCCGGGACCTTGCGCAGCAGCTCGGCCAGGGCCGGGGAGGCGTAGTACTCCCCGGGGGCCGGCAGGCGGTCGAGCCCCGGCGGGACGGGCGAGGTCGCCCCGGTGGCGGCGAGGTCGACCTCGCGGATGTCCGAGCCGTCGTAGTAGTCCAGGTGCGGCCGCCACCAGAGCGGGTCGACCGGCGCGGCCCCGGTCCGGCTCGCGGCGCCCGTATCGAGCCAGACCTGGCGCTGGTTGGCCCGCTCGATCGCGTTCATGCTGGCGAGCGTGGACAGCAGCAGCCCGACGCCGATCGCGACCGCCGCCGCGATCATCAGCAGCCGGGCCACCGCCTCCCGGCCGCCGCTGACGGCCAGGCGGAGCGAGAAGGCGATCACGGGGCCACCGTTCCGGCTCCGGCCGAGAGCGCACGGGCCTTGCCGTCGCGGACGATCGCCTCGCGGTCGGCGAAGGCGGCGACCCGGGGCTCGTGGGTCACCAGGACGACGGTGGTGCCCTGCTCGCGGGCCGAGGCGACCATCAGGTCCATCACCTGCTCGCCGGTCAGCGAGTCCAGGGCGCCGGTCGGCTCGTCGGCGAACAGCACCTGCGGGCGGGCCACCAACCCGCGGGCCAGCGCGACCCGTTGCGCCTGACCGCCCGACAGCTCGCCGGAGCGGCGCTTCTCCAGGCCGTCCAGGCCGAGCCGGGCGAACCACGGCCGGGCCTCCGCCAGCGCGGCGGAACGGCGCACGCCGTTCAGCAGCAGCGGCAGGGCGACGTTCTCCTCGGCCGTCAACTCCGGCACCAGCTGGCCGAACTGGAACACGAAGCCGAACCTGTCGCGGCGCAGGGCACTGCGCTGCGCCTCCGGCATCGCGTCCAGTCGCTTCCCGCCGAACAGCACCTCGCCCGCGTCGGGCACCAGGATGCCGGCCAGGCAGTGGAGCAACGTCGACTTGCCCGAGCCGCTGGGGCCCATGACGGCGAGCACCTCGCCGGCCTCCACGGACAGGCTCGCCCCGCGCAGCGCCGGCGTCTCGCCGAAGGCGAGGGCGACGTCCCGGGCCTCGATGACCGCGGTCATGCGTTCACCTCCGCGGCGAGCGCGTCCAGGCGGGCGGCGGTGAGGTCGATCCAGCGCAGGTCGGCCTCCAGGTGGAACAGGCCGTGGTCGGCGAGCAGGGCGTCCACCAGGGCGCCGGTGCGGCGCAGTTCGGTGAGTTCGCGCATCCGGCGCAGGTGGGCGGCGCGCTGGGTGTCCAGGTAGTGCTCGGCGTCGCGGCCCAGCATCAGGGCCAGCACCACCTTGGTGAACAGCACGGACTGGAGGTTGGGCTCGGGTGCGACCGGTTCCCGCAGCCAGGTCTCGAACTCGGTCGCCCCGGTCTCGGTGATGACGTACCGCTTGCGCTCGGGCCCGTCGCCGGGCTCCGCCTCGCCGGCCATCACCTTGCCGTCGCGGGCCAGTCGGCCGAGGGTCGCGTAGACCTGACCGTACGGAAGGGGCTTGCCGCGGCCGAAGAGGGCGTCGTAGTCGCGCTTGAGGTCGTAGCCGTGGCTGGGCTCACGCTCCAGCAGCCCCAGGAGGGTCAAAGGAACACTCATGGAGGGAAACATACACCCGGCGTATACTCCGAGTGTATATCCGGGCAGAATAAGGCCATGACCTGGGACGTCGTCAGCTTCCCTGCGGGGCACGGGCGGAGAGCGGCCAGGTGCCGGGCACGGCACAGGCAGGG
>NZ_JBIVVI010000346.1:0-7547 GCF_044757675.1 Kitasatospora sp. NPDC091257 | reverse complement strand
GCCTACCTGATCGCCTCCAACAACCTGACCACCGCCGGTGGCTGGGACGGCGAGGGTCTCGCGGCGATGGCGGCCCGCCGGCACTCCGGCGGGCCGCCCCGGCACGTTTCCGGCGGCTCGCCCGCCCCGGCACGCTCCGCCCGCCCCGGCACGTTTCCGGCGGCTCGCCCGCCCCGGCACGCTCCGCCCGCGCCCGTCATGCTCCGACCGTCCCCGTCACGCTCCGGCCGGCCGCGCCGCCCGGCGGCGGTCGCGGCGCGGGGGGCGGGTGGGGCGGCGCGAGAGCCGGGCGAAGACGGCGACCAGCGCGAGGACGGCGGCGGTGGCGGAGGCGACGACGAGGCCCTCGGTGAGCCCGGGCGGCCGGAAGGCGCAGGCGATCCGGGAGGCGCCGTCGCCCAGGGGGACGCCGATCATGCCGAGCACGGGCGTGGGGGCGGCGCGGCGGCCGCCGTCCACCGCACAGGTCCAGCCCTCGGTGGCCGGGACGGAGAGCAGCGCGGTGCCGGTGGAACCCGCCGGCAGGGCCGCGGTGAGGGTGTGCCCGCCGGCCTCCACCCGGGTGGCGCCGGTCGCGGTCAGCCGGGCGACCGCGGCCTCCAGGGCACCGGCCCGCAGGCAGCCGATCGGGCGGGCGGGCACCTGGCTCACCACGTCCGACCGCAGGGTCACCCGGACCACCCCGTCCGCCGGGACGGTCCCCAGCCGGTGGATCGGCACGGCGGTGGTGGGCTGCTCGCCGTCGCTGCGGAAGGCGCTGCCGAGGCCGCTGACCGTGCCCCGGTACCAGAGCCCGTGGAAGTAGGCCGTCCCGCCCGGCGTGCAGGCGGCGGTGAACACCGTGCCCTCCCCGCCGCTCGGCACCGACCAGCCGCTGGTGCCGTGCAGGGTGGGCGCCGGCCCGCCCGCCGGGACGGGCAGCGGGGCGTCGTACACCTGGCTGCCGAGCAGCGACTCCTGCCGGGCCCAGACCGAGGACCTCTCCGGCCGGGCGCCCGGGGGCAGCACGGTGACCAGCGGCGGCGTGGCGGCCGCCCGGACAGGGGTGAAGGAACGCGGCGCCGGTCCCTCGTCGAGGTGGGTGCGGACCCCGAACAGCGCCTGCCCGACCGGGTCGGTGACGCTCGCGGTCTGCCGCCCGCCGGCCGTCCAGCCCGCGCCGAGGTCGTGCAGCAGCAGGGCGGTGACGGTCGGCAGGTAGCTGCTGAACCAGCCGCCGCCCTGGCCGTTCAGCAGCAGCGGGTCGTTCGGGGTGAAGGCGTGCGGCCCGGGGTCGCTGCGGCCGCGCGGCCAGTCGTCGGCCGCGCGCAGCGTCGCGTGCCCGGCCCGGACCGCCGCCGGGGAGACGTCGTCGGAGGGCGCCGAGCCGAGCGCCGCGTACCCCGACCAGACGGCGTTGCCCAGCACCGCGCCGCCGATCACCCAGGTGGCCAGCGCGTTCGCCCGCCGGTCGGAGTGCCGGCGGTCCAACAGCCACAGCGCGGCCGACAGGACGGCGCCGCCGACGGCCAGCAGCACCCAGGTGGCCGGGCGCACCGTGTGCCGGCCCGCCGCCAGGCCGGCGATCAGCGCCACCACGGCGGCGCCGCCCAGTACGGTGAGCCGGTCCGGACGGTGCGCCAGCGAGACCCAGCCCGCCAGCACCAGCAGCCCGCTGAGCACGAAGGCCACCCGGTACGGCCCGCCGGCCGGGATCGCCAGACCGTGCCAGACCAGCACGGTCGGGGTCCAGAGGAAGCCGGCCGCCACCAGCGCCAGCGCCGTGCACCACAGGGCGCGCTCCCGCGGCCGCACCCGCCGGTTGAACGGCAGCCCGCACACCACCAGCAGGCCGAAGACGCCGATCGCCACGTCCGGCAGCTGCTGCCCGCCGTGGGTGGCGGGCAGCAGCCGGGCGAGGTGGGCGCCGACGCCGGACGGGCCGAGCGGTTCGACCGGGGACTCCGGCTGGGCCCGGCGGGCGGCCAGCACCGCGACGAACAGCACCGGGGAGGCGAGCAGCACCCCGGCGGTGGCCATGGTGACGGCCCGGCCGGTGGCCCGGACCCGGTGGCGCAGCGGGCGCGGGGCGGCGAACAGCCGGACGGCGAACAGGAGCGCGGCTGCCAGGGTCGCCAGCGCGGCCGTGTACAGGTTGCCCGCCCAGGCGAGCGCGACGCACAGCGCGCCGACAACCCAGTGCCGCTCGCGCAGGCACCAGTCGGCGGCCAGGCCGAGCAGGGGCAGCGAGACCAGGCCCCAGAGCCACATCGGGGCCGCCCCGCCGATGTCCAGCACCCAGGCGCAGAGCCCGTACCCGACCGCGGCGAGCGCCCGCAGCCGGCGCGGGCCCGGGTGGAGGCGGCCGAGCAGCCGGGTCATCAGGGCGGTGCCGAGGCCGATGGTGGCCAGGGTGACCAGGAGGACGGCGAGCCGGCCCTGGTCGCGGGGGAGCAGCGCGGTGGGCCAGGAGAAGGGGTTCATCAGGTAGGCGAAGAAGTCCGCCAGGAACGGGGCGCCGTAGCCGCTGTTCCAGTTGACCAGCAGGTCCCCGGCGGCCTGCCCGTGCAGCAGGTCCCACAGGTGGGCGTGGTAGGGCACGGCGACCGCCTCCGCCCCGGCCGGCCACTGCCCGCCCAGCGCCGCCGCCAGCCCGTACCCGCCCGCGGCCAGCCCCGCGGCACCCCCGCAGACCAGCACCTCCCGCCGCCGCTCGCCCATCCGCACCCCGTTCCACGCGCTTCGCCGAACCCGCCCACCCTAAGCGCGCCCCAGGCGCCCCCGACGTCACGCGCGCCCCCTCGAAGGGGTGATGGGACGGCACCGGCGGGATTCGGCCCGCGACCGCGTTCCCGTGGCAGCAGACGCCGACGCGGAGATGCCGGAGCGGCTGAGGCCGCCGGTCACCGGTTGCACCGCGGACGACCGTGACCGTCCGCATCGTGGACGGCAGGTGTCAGTACCTGGGACGGCGGAGTAGGGTCCGAGCATGTCTCGCACCATTCGTCTCGCAGTTGTTCCCGGTGACGGCATCGGCCAGGAAGTGGTGGCCGAAGGCCTCAAGGTCCTGGGCGCCGCGCTCCCCGCCGACGTGAAGCTGGAGACCACCGAGTACGACCTCGGCGCCCGGCGCTACCACCGGACGGGGGAGACGCTGCCGGACGACGTGCTGGCGGAGCTGAAGTCGCACGACGCGATCCTGCTGGGCGCCATCGGCGACCCGAGCGTGCCGTCGGGCGTGCTGGAGCGGGGGCTGCTGCTCAAGCTGCGGTTCGCCTTCGACCACCACATCAACCTGCGTCCGGGCCGGCTCTTCCCCGGGGTGCGGTCCCCGCTGGGCGGCGAGCCGGAGATCGACTTCGTGGTCGTCCGCGAGGGCACCGAGGGCCCGTACGTCGGCAACGGCGGCACGCTGCGCGCCGGGACGCCGCAGGAGGTGGCCACCGAGGTCAGCCTGAACACGGCGTACGGCATCGAGCGCGTGGTGCGCGACGCCTACCGCCGGGCGCAGGCGCGGCCGCGCAAGAAGCTCACCCTGGTGCACAAGAACAACGTGCTGGTGCACGCCGGGCACCTGTGGACGCGGATCTTCGCCGAGGTCGGCGAGGAGTTCCCCGAGGTCACCACCGACTACCTGCACGTCGACGCGGCGACCATCTTCTTCGTCACCCAGCCGGAGCGCTTCGACGTCATCGTCACCGACAACCTGTTCGGCGACATCCTGACCGACCTGGCCGCCGCCGTCACCGGCGGGATCGGCCTGGCCGCGAGCGGCAACATCAACCCGAGCGGCGAGTTCCCGTCCATGTTCGAGCCGGTGCACGGCTCGGCGCCGGACATCGCCGGGCAGGGCAAGGCCGACCCGACCGCCACCGTGCTGTCGGTCGCGATGCTGCTGGAGCACCTCGGCTTCGCCGCCGAGGCCGCCGGGGTCGAGGCCGCGGTGGCGGCGGACCTGGCCGAGCGCTCCGGCACCCGCAGCACCTCCCAGGTCGGCGACGCGCTCGCCGCCCGAGTATCCGGCTGACGGGCCGGACCCAGGAGCGGAGTTCCGGCCGACGGGCCGGATCCGACAAGGTTTCCGGCCCGGCGGGCCGGACCGCATAACCGCAGCTCGCCGCCCTCGAAAAAAGGGCGGACAGCTGTTCGGCACGGCCCTCTGGATGCGAGTATCGACAGTGGGTCGTGCCGTTGTGCGTCCATTCCGGCGAATGTTGCCGAAACGTATCTGCAGCGGTGGCGGCCCGGACCAACCCCACGGTGAAGGAAACAGCCATGAGCACGGCCACCCAGGCGCCCATCACGTTCGACCTCAAGCCCTCCGCCCAGCCGCTGTCCGCAGCGGAGCGCGAGGCCCGGCTGGTCAACCCCGGCTTCGGCCGGGTCTTCACCGACCACATGGTCACCGTCCGCTGGACCGAGGGCGTGGGCTGGCACGACGCCCAGCTGGCGCCGTACGCCCCGCTGGAGATCGACCCGGCGAACATGACCCTGCACTACGGCCAGGCGATCTTCGAGGGCCTGAAGGCCTACCGCCAGGCCGACGGCTCCATCGCCACCTTCCGCCCGGAGGCCAACGCCGCCCGCTTCCAGGCCTCGGCCCGCCGCCTGGCGATGCCGGAGCTGCCGGTGGAGACCTTCGTCGAGGCCGTCGAGCTGCTGGTCCGCCAGGAGCAGGACTGGGTGCCGAACGAGCCGGAGCAGAGCCTCTACCTGCGCCCGTTCATGTTCGCCACCGAGGTCGGCCTGGGCGTCCGCCCGGCCAACTCCTACCTCTTCATGATCATCGCCTCGCCGGCCGGCGCCTACTTCCAGGGCGGCATCAAGCCGGTCTCGGTCTGGCTGTCCAAGGAGTACGTCCGGGCCGCGCCCGGCGGCACCGGCGCCGCCAAGTGCGCCGGCAACTACGCCGCCTCGCTGGTCGCCCAGGCCCAGGCCGCCGAGAAGGGCTGCGACCAGGTGGTCTGGCTCGACGCCGCCGAGCACCGGTGGGTCGAGGAGATGGGCGGCATGAACCTGTACTTCGTCTTCGGCGAGGGCAAGGACGCCAGGATCGTCACCCCGGAGCTGTCCGGCGCCCTGCTGCCCGGCATCACCCGCGACTCGCTGCTCCAGCTGGCCACCGACCTCGGCTACGCCGTCGAGGAGCGCCGGATCTCCACCGACGAGTGGCAGCAGGCCAACGCCGACGGCACCCTCACCGAGGTCTTCGCCTGCGGCACCGCCGCCGTCATCACGCCGGTCGGCTCGGTGAAGTCCGCCGCCGCCGACTGGACCGTCGGCGCCGGCGAGCCCGGCCCGGTGACCATGGAGCTGCGCAAGGCCCTGCTGTCGATCCAGGGCGGCCAGACCCCGGACACCCACCACTGGCTGCACAAGATCGTCTGATCGCCGCACCCCGTCCGGCACCGCCCGGCCCGGCTCGCCCTTCCGGCCCGCCCGCCCGTCCGGCCCGGCCCGCCCGTTTCGCATCGCGAGACGAGCGGGCC
Organism: Kitasatospora sp. NPDC091257; assembly: GCF_044757675.1. Lineage (NCBI taxonomy): Bacteria > Bacillati > Actinomycetota > Actinomycetes > Kitasatosporales > Streptomycetaceae > Kitasatospora > Kitasatospora sp. NPDC091257. The sequence goes on along the minus strand of NZ_JBIVVI010000346.1, from coordinate 2,079 downwards.
GGATCCCGGGCAGCTGTGCCAGACTGCGAGCGTGTCCTCGCTTTCGCTGATGATTAGCAGCAGGCGCGCCGGTCCGCAGTGACCGCTTCCCGCACGACCCGATGCGGAGCGACCACTAGCGTCCAGACCCGCGCGCAGACCTCTCGCACCCGCGAGGGGTCTTTTTGTTTCTCCCGGACCGGCCGACGGCCCTCACAAGGGGCCCGGGGACACCGGGACCGCGCGCGGGATCATGGACAGTGGAGCCGGGACGAGAAAGTCCGGCAGAGCAGTACCTTCCTCCCCGAAACGGAGAACCAGGGGTCATGACCGAGGTCACCCGTACCGACGACAGTTTCCACGTGTTCGACACCACGCTGCGCGACGGAGCACAGCGGGAGGGCATCAACCTGACGGTGGCGGACAAGCTGGCCATCGCCCGGCACCTGGACGAGTTCGGGGTCGGCTTCATCGAGGGCGGCTGGCCCGGCGCCAACCCGCGTGACACCGAGTTCTTCGCCCGCGCCGCCACCGAGCTGGAGCTGGAACACGCCCGGCTGGTCGCCTTCGGCGCCACCCGCAGGGCCGGCGGCAGGGCGGCGGAGGACCCGCAGCTGGCCGCGCTGGTCGCCTCCGGCGCCCCGGTGATCACCCTGGTGGCCAAGGCGCACGACCGGCACGTGGAGCTCGCGCTGCGCACCACCCTGGACGAGAACCTGGAGATGGTCCGGGACAGCGTCGAGTTCCTCCGCTCCCAGGGGCGGCGGGTGTTCATCGACTGCGAGCACTTCTTCGACGGCTACCGGGCGAACCCCGAGTACGCGGTGTCGGTGGTCCGCACCGCGCACGAGGCCGGCGCGGACGTCGTGGTGCTCTGCGACACCAACGGCGGGATGCTGCCGGCCGGCGTGCGGGAGATCGTCGCCGAGGTGCTCGCCAGGACCGGTGCCCGGCTCGGCATCCACGCCCAGGACGACACCGGCTGCGCCGTGGCCAACACCCTGGCCGCGGTGGACGCCGGCGCGACCCACGTGCAGTGCACCGCCAACGGCTACGGCGAGCGGGTCGGCAACGCCAACCTGTTCCCGGTGGTCGGCGCGCTGGAGATCAAGTACGACCGCCGGGTGCTGCCCGCGGGCCGGCTGGCCGAGATGACCCGGATCTCGCACGCGATCGCCGAGCTGGTCAACCTGACCCCCTCCACCCACCAGCCGTACGTCGGCTTCTCGGCCTTCGCCCACAAGGCGGGCCTGCACGCCTCCGCGATCAAGGTCGACCCGGACCTCTACCAGCACATCGACCCCGAGCGGGTCGGCAACACCATGCGGATGCTGGTCTCCGACATGGCCGGCCGGGCCTCCGTCGAGCTCAAGGGCAAGGAGCTCGGCTACGACCTCTCCAGCGACCGGGACCTGGCCGGCCGGGTGGTGGCCAAGGTGAAGGAGCAGGAGAACCTCGGCTACACCTACGAGTCCGCCGACGCCTCCTTCGAGCTGCTGCTGCGCGACGAGGTGCGCGGCGGCCGGGACCGCTTCTACACGCTGGAGTCCTGGCGAACCATCAGCGAGCAGGGCCCGAAGGGCTTCACCGGCAACGAGGCCACCGTCAAGCTGTGGGCCAAGGGCGAGCGCCGGATCGCCACCGGCGAGGGCAACGGCCCGGTCAACGCGCTGGACCAGGCGCTGCGCGCGGCCCTGGAGGGCATCTACCCGCCGCTGGCCACCTTCGAGCTGGTGGACTACAAGGTCCGCATCCTGGAGGGCCAGCACGGCACCGGCTCCAAGACCCGGGTGCTGATCGAGTCCACCGACGGCGCCGCCACCTGGTCGACGGTGGGCGTGGCCGACAACGTGGTCGCCGCCTCCTGGCTGGCGCTGGAGGACGCGTACACCTACGGCCTGATCCGGGCCGGCCTGGAGCCCACCGAGTAGTCGCCCCGAACGCGCCTGTGGCCCGCGGGACCTCGCCGGAGGTCCCGCGGGCCACGGTCGTGCGCGATCACCGCAGTCGGGCCAGCAGGGCGTGTTCGACGAGGGTGATGAGGGCGCTCTTGGCGCTGTCGCGGCGGCGGGCGTCGAGGGTGATGACGGGGGTGTCGGC
>NZ_JBIVVI010000345.1:0-7630 GCF_044757675.1 Kitasatospora sp. NPDC091257 | reverse complement strand
GGTCATTCATGGAGTTAACACGTCGAATGACTGTCACGGCGCGCGTCTGCCGCTAGAGTCTCTGACGTTTCCAGTCGTTAGTCCGCGAAGAACGGGGGGCGCGTGCTGTCAGCCATTGCCCGCCGGCTCGCCCACCCGCTGCTGCTCCTGGGCGTGCTGTGCACGGCCGTCGCGACCCTGCACTTCCACTGGGCGCCGGACCGGGTCTCCCCGCTCTTCCTGGTCGCCGTCCTCGGATACCTGGCAGTCCTGGAACGGGTGATCCCGTACCGGATCGACTGGCATCCGAGCCGACGCGAACTCGGCTGGTACAGCGTCTACTTCGTGCTGAGCATGGTCGGCGGAGCGCTGGCCCAGGGGCTGGTGGCGACGCTGGTGGAAGTGCTCGGCCCGGCCCACCCGGCGCTGCCGTTCGCGATGGAGATCCCACTCGCGCTGCTGGTCGGCTCGCTCGGCGACTACCTCGTGCACCGCTGGTCCCACCGCAACCGGTGGCTCTGGCGGCTGCACGGGGTGCACCACGTCCCGGACAAGGTGAACGTCGCGAACAACGGCGTGAATCATTTCCTGGACGTGCTCGTCGCACAGTCCGTGGTCCAACTGTCGCTGGCGCTGATCGGATTCTCGCCGGATTCAGTGTTCGTGGTCGGAATATTCGTCCTGGCTCAGGGGTATTTCGTCCACGCCAACATCGAAGTCCGAATCGGCCCGCTCGGCCACGTCCTGGCCGGGCCGGAACTCCACCGCCTGCACCACAGCACCGACCTCGCCGAAGCCGGCCACTACGCCTCCGACCTCTCGCTCTGGGACCACGTGTTCGGGAGCTTCACCTGGCGGCCCGGCAGGGTACCGAAGGCTGTCGGCCTCACCGACCCGGCCGCGTTCCCCACCACCGGGGAGCTCGGTGCCACTCTGCTGCACCCCTGGCGCCGGGCGAAGACCACCGAGCAGTCCGTCTGAACCCCGGCCCGAGCGGCCGCTCCCACTTGCCCGTGTCCCCGGCGCCACGCCATCACCCCCGGATTGGACCATGACCTCCTCGCCCTTCGCCGTGCCCCGCGAACGCATCGCGATCACCGGTATCGGCTGCCGCCTGCCAGGACACGCCAACGACCACCGGTCCTACTGGAGCAACCTGATCGAGGGCCGGGACTGTCTCGCAGAGACGCCCGCCGACCGCTACGACACCGGCACCCTGGGCAGCAGGGACCGGGCCAAGCCGGGGCGGCTGATCGGTGGCCGGGGCGGCTACATCGACGGCTTCGACACCTTCGACCCGGACTTCTTCGGGATCAGCCCGCGCGAGGCCGAACACATGGACCCGCAGCAGCGCAAGCTCCTGGAGGTCAGCTGGGAGGCCCTGGAGGACGGCGGCCTGCGCCCCGGCGAACTGGCCGGTCGCGAGGTCGGCGTCTACATGGGCGCCTTCACCCTCGACTGGAAGATCCTCCAGTTCGCCGACCTCGACTTCGGCACCATCGCGGCGCACACCGCCACCGGCACCATGATGACGATGGTGTCCAACCGGATCTCGCACTGCTTCGACTTCCGCGGGCCCAGCGTCTCGATCGACACCGCGTGCAGCTCCTCGCTGGTCGCGGTCCACCTCGCCTGCCAGAGCCTGCTCCGCGGCGAGACCGAACTCGCCCTGGCCGGCGGGGCGTTGCTGCACATGGCGCCGCAGTACACGATCGCCGAGACCAAGGGCGGCTTCCTCTCCGCGGACGGCCGGTCGCGCGCCTTCGACGCCTCCGCCGACGGCTACGTCCGGGCCGAGGGCGTCGGCGTGGTCGTGCTCAAGCGGCTCTCCGACGCGCTGCGCGACGGGGATCCGGTGCACGCCGTCATCCTCGGCACCGGCGTCAACCAGGACGGGCGCACCAACGGCATCACCGTCCCCAGCGCGGACGCCCAGGTCACCCTGATCGAGCGGGTCTGCGCCGAGGCCGGGGTGGTGCCCGGCAGCCTCCAGTACGTCGAGGCGCACGGCACCTCCACCCCGGTCGGCGACCCGATCGAGGCCGCCGCGCTCGGCCGGGTGCTCGGCATCGGCCGCCGACCCGGGGACCGCTGCTACGTCGGCTCGGTCAAGACCAACATCGGGCACACCGAGGCGGCGGCCGGCGTCGCCGGGCTGATCAAGACCGCGCTCGCGATCAAGCACCGCCGCATCCCGCCGCACCTCAACCTGGAGCGGCCCAACCCCGGCATCGACCTGGACGCGCTGCCGTTCGAGATCCCGACCGTCCCGGTGGACTGGCCCGAGCACCGGGGGCCGGCCCGCGCGGGCGTCAACTCCTTCGGCTTCGGCGGCACCAACGCCCACGTGCTGCTGGAGGAGCCGCCGCGGCCCGATCCCGCCGCACCGGTGGCCGGGCCGGTCCGCTCGGTGCTGCCGCTGAGCACCAAGGACACCGCCGCACTTCCCGAACTGGCCGACGCCGTACGGCAGGAGCTCGCCGGCGGGACCTCCCTGGCCGACCTCGGCCACACCCTGGCCCACCGCCGCCAGCACCTGCCCGAGCGGCTCGGGGTGGTCTACTCCACCCGGGAGGACCTGGACGAGGCGCTGGCCGCGTACGCGCGCGGCGAAGAGCACCCGCGAGTGGTCCAGGGCCGCGCCCGGGAACGCCGGCAGCGCCGGCTGGCCTGGGTGTTCACCGGTATGGGACCGCAGTGGTGGGGCATGGGCCGTGGGCTGTACGAGCACGAGCCGGTCTACCGGGAGGCCGTGCAGGCCGTCGACCAGGAGATCCGCGCGCAGGCCGGCTGGTCGCTGCTGACCGAGCTGGGCCGGGACGAGGCGGACTCCAGGATGGCCGAGACCTGGCTCGCCCAGCCCGCCAACTTCGCCGTCCAAGTGGGGCTTTCGGCGCTCTGGCGGAGCCACGGCCTGCGCCCCGACGCGGTGGTCGGCCACAGCACCGGCGAGGTCGCCGCCTTCCACGAGGCCGGGGTGTACGACCTGGCCGACGCCGTGCGGGTGGTGCTCGCCCGCAGCAGCCTCCAGCAGCGCCTGGCCGGCAGCGGCACCATGCTCGCGGTCGGTCTGCCGGAGGCCGAGGCCGAGCGCCGCATCCGCCCGTACCGCTCCCGGATCTCGCTCGGCGCGATCAACAGCCCCTCCGCGGTGACCCTGGCCGGGGACGCCGAGGCGCTGGCCGAGCTGGCCGAGGAGCTGCGGCAGCAGGGCGTCTTCGCCCGCCTGCTGGACGTCGAAGTCCCGTACCACAGCGTGCGGATGGACCCGATCCGGGACGAGCTGGTGGCCGCGCTCGCCGTCATCAAGCCCCAGGAGGCGCGGCTGCCGCTCTACCTGACCGCCCGCGAGGGGCTCGCCCGCGGGCCGGAGCTGGACGGCGAGTACTGGTGGCAGAACGTCCGCAACCCGGTGCGCTTCCGGGCCGCCGTCGAGCGGATGGCCGAGGACGGCCACGGACTGTTCCTGGAAATCGGCCCGCACCCGGTGCTCGGCCACGCGATCCGCGAGTGCGCGGAGCGGGCGCACGTCCTGCCGTCGATCCGCCGGCAGCAGGACGAGCCCGAGCGCCTCGCCCGCAGCCTCGCCGAACTGCACACCCTCGGCGTCGAGTTGAGCTGGGACGCGCTGCACCCGGCGGGCCGCCCGGTACCGCTGCCGGCCTACCCGTGGCGGCGCGACCGGTACTGGGTGGAGCCCAAGCCGGTCGAGCAGGTCCGGCTCGGGCAGCTGGACCACCCGCTGCTCGGCCGCCGCACCGCGAGCGCCCAGCCCGGCTGGACCGTGGCGCTCGACCCCGAGCGGCTGCCCTACCTGACCGACCACCGGATCGAGGGCCAGGTCGTCTTCCCCGCCGCCGGGTACCTGGAGATGGCCGCCCAGGCCGTCCGCACCCTGACCGGCGGCACCGAGGTGACGCTGGCCGAGATCGAGCTGAACCGGGCGCTGTTCCTCTCCGAGACCGAGCCCGTCCCCGTCCAGCTCGGCTACGCGCCGGAGGACGCCCGCTTCACCATCGCCTCCACCCCCGCCGGCGGCGAGCCCGCCGTGCACGCCGGCGGCCGGGTCCGCACCGGCCAGCGCCGCGGCTACGGCCCCGCACTGGACACGGACGCCCTCCGGGCCCGGGGGCGACACCTCGACGGCCCGGACTGCTACCGGCAGCTGGCCGCGCGCGGCTACGACTACGGGCCCGCCTTCCAGGCCATCGCCGAGGTGTGGGCGGGCCCCCGCGAGGCGCTCGCGCGGATCCGGCCGACCGCCGAGCTCGGCCCGGACGCGGCCGACCACCACCTGCACCCGGTGCTGCTGGACGGCTGCTTCCAGACCCTGCTCACCACCCGGCTGGAGGAGCCCGAGGGCGGCAGCGTCCGGCTCCCCGTCTCGATCGCCGAGGTCCGGCTCGACGAGATCGGCGACCGCCCGCTGTGGGTGCACGCCACCGTCACCCGGGACAGCGGCGAGGAACTCGTCGGCGACCTCGCGCTCTACACCGAGGACGGCACCCCGGTCGGCCGGGTCACCGGCTTCCGGGTCGCCGACGTCGCCCAGGCCCCGGCCTCCGTCGGGCTGGCCACCATCGACGGCTGGCTCACCGAGGTCGACTGGGTGGAGGCCGCCGCGCCGGCCGTCGACGGGACCCCCGGCGACCTGCTGCTGTTCGCCGACGAGGGAGGCCTCGCCGAGCGGCTGGCCGCCCTGGCCACCGGCCGGGGCGCCCGCTGCCACCTGGTCCGGCCCGGCACCGAGTACCGGCACGGCGACGGACACTCGACCGTACGGCCCGACTCCGCCGAGGACGTCCGGCGACTGTTCGCCGACCTCGACCCAGGCTTCGCCACCGTCGTCCACCTCTGGAACCTCGACCAGCCCGCCCTGGCCGCCACCACCGCCGACCGGCTCGGCCCGCTCGCGACCCTCGGCGCCTACTCCCTGATCGCCCTCGCCCAGGCCCTGCCCGCCGCCCGCCCGGACGGCCGGCTGCACATCGTCACCCGGGGCACCCAGCCCGCCGCCCCCGGCGACCGGGTCGAACCGCTCGGCGCCCCCGCCTGGGGCATCGGCCGGGTGCTGTGGCAGCAGGAGCTGGTCGCCCAGCGCGGCACCCTGATCGACCTCGACCCGGCCGTCGACGCCGCCGACCAGGCCGAGGCGCTGCTCGCCGAACTCGCCGCCCGGGACGAGCAGGAGATCGCCCTGCGGTCCGGCGGCCGGCTCACCAGCCGGCTGCGGCAGGCCGAGGGCCTCACCCGCCCGCTGCCGCCGGTCCTGCGTCCCGACGGCAGCTACCTGGTCACCGGGGCCTTCGGCGCCCTCGGCCGGCTGCTCTGCCGCACCCTCGTCCGGCGCGGCGCCCGGCGGCTGATCCTGGTCGGCCGCACCGCCCTGCCCGAGCGCTCCGAGTGGGCGTACACCGAACCGGACACCCCCGTCGGGGAGCGGATCGCCTTCCTGCGCGAGCTCCAGGCGCTCGGCGCCGAACCGCTGCTCGCCCCGATCGACGTCACCGACGAGGCCGCCCTCGCCGACTGGCTCGCCGACTACCGGCAGCGCCAGCTCCCGCCGATCCGGGGCGTGTTCCACCTCGCCGGACAGGTCAGGGACACCCTGCTGGCCCAGATGGACCGGCCGGCCTTCGACGCCGGCTACGCCCCCAAGGTGATCGGCGGCCACCTGCTGCACCGGCTGCTGCGGGACGAACCGCTCGACCACTTCGTGCTGTTCGCCTCCGTCGCCTCGCTGCTCACCACCGCCGGCCAGACCAACTACGCGGCCGGCAACGCCTTCCTGGACGCCCTGGCCCACCACCGCCGGGCCGAGGGGCTGCCCGGGCTCAGCCTGGACTGGGGCCCCTGGGCCACCGGCATGATCGAGGAGCTGGGCCTGGTCGCCCACTACCGCGACGCCCGGGGCATGAGCTCGCTGCCGCCGGACGCCGGAACGGCCGTCCTGGAGCGCGTCCTCGGCCAGGACCGCGCCCAGCTGCTGGTCGCCACCGTGGTCGACTGGCCGACCTTCCTCGCCTGGTACCCGGCGCCGCCGCCGCTGGTCGCCGACCTGGCGGCGAGCGCCGCCGAGCAGGCCCCGGCCGAGACCGGAGGCTTCCTGGACGCCTACCGCGCGGCCGACCCGCAGGCCCGCCGGGAGCTGGTCGTCGAACGGTTCACCGCCGCCGCCGCGGCCGTGCTGCGGATCGGCGCCGAACGGATCGACGCGGAGACCAGGCTCGGAGCCCACGGCCTGGACTCGCTGCTCGCGATGGAGCTGCGCGCCCGGGTGCACGGCGAACAGGGCGTCGCCCTGCCGGTGGTGGCCCTGCTCAGCAACGGCACCGTCGGCGACCTGGTCGACCTGCTCACCGAGGGCCTGGCCGAGCGGCTCACCGCCGACGGCGGCCCGGCCGAGGCCGAGGTCGAGCTGTACGCCGACGAGTCCCGCTTCCCGCTCACCCACAACCAGCAGGCGCTCTGGTTCCTGCGCCTGCTGCACCCGGACGGCTTCGCGTACAACATCGGCGGCGCCGTCGAGGTCCGCGCGGAGCTCGACCCGGAGCTGATGTTCGGGGCCTTCCGCCACCTCGTCGCCCGGCACCCCGAGCTGCGCGCCGCCTTCACCGCCGAGGAGGGCCGCCCGGTCCAGCGGATCCGGGAGGAGGCCGAGGCCGACACCGGGCTGTTCGACGTGGAGGGCCGGCCGTGGGAGGAGATCCACGACCTGATCGTCCACGAGTACCGGCGGCCGTACGACCTCGCCGAGGACCCGCTGGTGCGGCTCAGGCTGTTCCGGCGCGGGCCGGACCGCTGGGTGCTGATGAAGGCCGTCCACCACATCGTCTCGGACGCGATCTCCACCTTCACCTTCATCGAGGAACTGTTCGAGGTCTACGAGGCGCTGCGCCAGGGCCGCACCCCGGAACTGCCCCCGGTGCCCGCCCGCTACCTGGACTTCCTCAACCGCCAGAACCGCTTCCTGGCCGGGCCCGAGGCGCGGCGGATGCTCGACTACTGGCGCGGCCACCTGCCGGCCGAGATGCCGGTGCTGGCCCTGCCCACCGACAAGCCGCGCCCGGCCGTGCAGACCCACAACGGCGCCTCCGAGTTCTTCCAGCTGGACGCCGAACTCACCGCCCGGGTGCACGAGCTGGCGCGGGCCAACGGCGCCACCCCGTTCATGGTGCTGCTCAGCGCCTACTACCTGCTGCTGCACCGCTGGTCCGGGCAGCCGGACATCGTGGTCGGCAGCCCCGTCACCGGCCGCACCCAGGAGGAGTTCGCCTCCGTCTACGGCTACTTCGTCAACCCGCTGCCGCTGCACGTGAGCCTGGCCGGGGAGCCGACCGTGGCCGATCTGCTGGGCCGGGTGCGGGAGAGCGTGCTCGGCGGGCTGGACAACCAGGAGTACCCCTTCCCGCTGCTGGTCGAGCAGTTGGGCCTCCAGCACGACCCGAGCCGCTCCGCGGTGTTTCAGGCGATGTTCATCCTGCTCACCCACAAGGTCGCCGTGGAGCGCTTCGGCTACCGCCTGGAGTACATCGAACTCCCCGAGGAGGAAGGCCAGTTCGACCTCACGCTGTCCGCCTACGAGGACCGCGCCGACGGCTGCTTCCACTGCGTCTTCAAGTACAACTCGGACCTCTTCGAGCCCGCCACC